>JBBQII010000025.1:0-14507 GCA_038324795.1 Gemmatales bacterium | reverse complement strand
GACCGTACGATGCTGCTATGCTCAACCTCCGGCAATGCCGCGAGAACCTCTGCCAACGGCAACAACAATGAACTACATCGACCCGCATATTCACATGATCTCCCGCACCACGGACGACTACGACCGCATGGCGAAGTGCGGGTGCGTGGCGCTGAGTGAGCCGGCGTTTTGGGCGGGGTTTGATCGGGGGACGGCGTTGGCGTTTCACGATTACTTTCGGCAGTTGACCGAGTATGAGCCGAAGCGGGCGGCGCAGTTCCACATCAGGCATTACTGCTGGTTGTGCATCAATGCGAAAGAGGCGGAGAACGTCTCGCTGTCGCGCGAGGTCATCAGCCTGATCCCCGAGTTCCTGAAGAAACCGAACGTACTCGGCATCGGTGAGATCGGTCTGAACAAGAACACCGCCAACGAGGCAACGATCTTCCAGGAACATATGGACCTGGCGATGAAGACGAACGAGTTGATCCTGATCCACACGCCGCACCTGGAGGACAAGTTCAAGGGCACGCGCATGATCGTCGACATGCTCAAGGGCGACAAACGCATCGTGCCCGGGCGCGTCTGCATCGACCACGTCGAAGAACACACGGTGCGACTGGCACTCGACAACGGCTTCTGGTGCGGCATGACGCTCTACCCGACGACGAAGTGCACGCCCGCCCGGGCCTGCGACATCATCGAGATGGTCGGCACCGACCGCATCATGGCCAACTCGGCCGGCGACTGGGGCAAGTCCGACCCGCTGGCCGTTCCCGAGTTGATCCAGGAAATGAAGCGACGCGGGCACGCGGATGACGCGATTCGAAAGATCGTGTACGATAACCCGCTGGCGTTCTGGCGTCAGTCGAATAACTGGGTAGAGTGATGAGTTCCGTGGAGGGCTACCATGAGTGCAGTCATTAAAGCGGATGTGTTGTCGGCACCGAAACCGCTAAGTCATGCCGTGCCGTTTGCAGGAAACGGTCGTTCAGTCGACGAATCAGATTCGCTCTACGAAATCATCGACGGGCGACGTCTGGAGAAGACGATAAGTGTACTCGCCACGGAATGGACCAGTAAGATCCATTACTTCCTGTGCCGATATGTACTCGAGGCGCGGGCGGGTCGCGCGACGGTCGAATCGTTGTTCTCGTTGCCGGGGTTGAATCGCGAGCGCCGGCCAGATGTCGCCTACGTCTCATATTCAAACTGGTCTGCCGACAGGCCATTGCCACGATCCGCGGCGTGGCCCATTGCGCCGGACCTGGCAGTCGAAGTCGTCAGCCCCCGCAACTATTCCGATGACGTGGTCGGCAAGGTCAGTGATTACTTCGCCAGTGGTGCCAAGCAAGTATGGGTCGTGTGGCCGAGAGAGCCGAGGTTGTATCTTTACGCCGATCCAGACCACATTCGCTCGTTCAATCTGAATGACACCATCGACGGCGGTGATCTGCTCCCGGGGTTCCGACTGTCAATGCGTGAACTGTTCGATGCAGTCGGCACTGAAGAACCGGCCTCCTGATGCTCTTCCTCGCACTCGAAACCAGCTGTGACGAAACCGCCGCCGCCGTCTTCGACGACGATCGGCGCATTCTCGCCAACGTCGTGGCGTCGCAGACCGAGTTGCATGCGCCGTTCAACGGTGTTGTGCCCGAGATTGCCGCGCGGGCTCATCTGCGGAGTCTGCTGCCGATTGTGGATGAAGCGCTTCACCGGGCGAACGTGACATTGCCGCAAATCGGCTGCATCGCCGTCCACAACACGCCGGGGTTGGTCGGGGCGCTCTTGATCGGCGTATCCGCCGCGAAGATGCTGTCGTTCGCGTTGGAAGTCCCGTTGATCGCGGTGAATCATGTCGCTTCGCATATCTACGCCTGCCGTATGGCTGCGGGGAAAGATATCTTTCCCTGCGTGGGTCTGGTTGTCAGCGGCGGGCACACGGCCCTGTTTGAATGTGCCGATCCGCTATCGATGACACTGCTGGGGCAGACGCGCGACGATGCCGCCGGCGAAGCATTCGACAAGGTGGCCGCCATCCTGGGACTCGGCTTCCCCGGTGGCCCGGCGGTCGAACGCGAAGCACTGTCGGGCAACGCGAAGAAGTACAAGTTCCCGCGTTCGTTCCTGCGCGATGAGCAACTGGAATTCAGCTTCAGCGGCCTCAAGACGGCCGTGCTCTACACCGTCAACGGCCAAGATGCGGCCCGGGCAACCACGCAGCCCGACCCGGCCATGCGTGCCGACGTCGCGGCCAGTTTTCAGCAGGCGGTCGTCGACGTACTCGTCGGCAAGTGCCGGCAGGCACTGCGGCAGACGGGCCTGCGGCATCTCGCCGTCGGTGGCGGCGTGACGGCGAACAAGTCACTGCGTGGCGGACTGGAAACGATGGCCGCCGCCGAAGGGATCGAGTTACACATTCCGCCGATGCATCTGTGCACCGACAATGCCGCGATGGCCGCCCTGGCGATCGAGAAGTGGCAGCGCGGCCAGTTCGCCCCTCTGGATATCGACGCGGAGCCTACCTGGCTTTGCTGACGGTCAGGCTGCGAAAGCCATTCGCAACGTGACCGTCAGCTACAAAGCGACGTGGCGAGTTCATTCCTGCTCGAAGACTCAAACATCATCCTTGAACAGGTCCGCCTTGCCGAGCAGGCTGAGGTCGATCGTTCCGCGTTGTTCGCTTTCGAGCAGCTTCAGGCGGGCTTCCATTTCGCGGACCTTCACCACGAGCGACTCGAGACGGTTGCCGGCATCGTCGCGAGGCTTGACGCGAGGCACTTCGGGATACTTCAACTGACGCTGCAGCGCGGCGAAGAGGTACAGCGGGTCGCGCTTGAAGCTCGCCTTGGCGATCTTGCCTTCTTTCTCGCCGAAGATCGGTTCGACGGGCGGCTGGTACGTCGGGTCGGTCCGTCGCTGGTCGGTCACGTACAGTACCGAGCGCAGATAGACCAACTCGGCAAAATCGACAAGCCCGACCTGTCGACCGATAGTGGCCAGGTAGTGTCGCCAGGCATCGTCGTAGAACGGGTCGCCGGCCATCGCTTCCACGCCTTCAAGGTAACCCAGCCGATTGCGACACAGAGTTTCAAACTGATAGACGAACAACCCGGGCGGGGACGGGGATTCAGCTTTGTAGGTCGCTTCGCGCTCGAGCACGACGAGCGCGGTCGGCAGGCTGAACTTCTGTCCTTCGCGCTCGGCCTGCTGCATGACAAAGGTCTGATAGCTGGTGAAGTAATGCGGCAGCTTCGCGAAGCCGCTGCTGATCAGGCCGGAGTGCTTCAGTTCGCTCGCCAGGAAAGGGATCGCCATCGTCAGTCGCGTCGTCGACAGTATCTCCTCGTGGACACTGGTCAGAATGTCCTGAGCGGGCAGGTTCTCCGCCAGGCGTTCGCGGAAGACGCGGAAGAAGTACGCCTGTTCGATGCATTCTTCCCGATCGATCGGTTGTGCCGGCTTCATGCTCCCATTGTAGCGGTTGGATCAGTCGGACGCGATCAATCACCTCTGTCGCATAATCGGAAAAGGCGTTGCAGGTTCGGCAGAACCCGCCTGTTTTCTCTCATGTCGATTTTGCCTCTTCGTCAGGGTCATGCACAGTTTAGCTGACGTGACACTGCCGATTGGAACCGGCAGGGCGCGTCGTCACCCTGGTATTTGTCGGAGAGGCGCTCCATGAGCATGAAGCATTATTTCGGGCCGATCGCGCTGGTCGTCGGCTTGCTGGCGACATCGAACGTCCGCGCGGCGCATTGCGGGGCGTGCGCGTATCCCGCCAGTCCCGTCTGCGACAATCAATGTGCCATGCCGGTCATCAAGACTCGCGTGACCTATCAGAATGTGATCGAAACACATTCGAAGGTCTGCTACCGACCGGTCCATCAGACCGTGATGGAAGAGCAGCGGTACACCGTCTGCAAGAATGTGTATGAGCAATGCGTCCGCGAACATCGCTACACGGTCTGCAAACCGGTGACGGAATACTACGATGTTGTTCAGAAGTACACCGTCTGCAAGCCGGTGTACGAGCAGCACGTCCGCGAGCATCGCTATACGGTCAACCGCCCGTACGTGCAGGAGTATCAGGTCGCGATTCCGTACACGGTGTGCCGGCCGGTCTACGAACAGCACGTTCGCGATGTCTGCCAGACGGTCTATAAGCCGATGGTTCAGGAATACCAGGTGGCCATCCCGTTCTGCACGCATCACCCGGTGTATGAACAGCACGTTCGCACGGAGAACTACTGCACTCATCGCCCCGTCGTGCAGGAATATCAGGTGCCGTGCTATTACACGACGTACCATCCCGTTTACGAACAGCACGTTCGCGAACACCGCTACACTGTACAGAAGCCGATAACGGAATGCTATCAGGTTGCGATTCCGTACTGCACCCAGAGGCCGATCTACGAACAGCACGTTCGCCAGGTCCCGGTGGTCTGCCAGCGGCCGGTGACCGAGTACCGCACCGAAACCCGCGTCGAGTACAAGCGCGAACCGGTGATCACCGAAAAGGTCGTCAAAGTCTGCACCGGCGACTGGGCGGAACAGCAGGAGTTCATTCCCGGGCCGACCGTGACGAAGAAGTGCCGACTGCCGGGCAGTTGGACGTTCGATCCGTGCACCTGTCGCAGCCACTACTGCCCGGGCGAGACGGTTTGCACGACCTACCAGTGCCCCGGCAAGACGGTCTGCAAGAAGTTCTGGGTGCCGCGAGAAGAGTGCAGGACGGTGCGGGAATGCAGCTACGTCTGCAAGCCGCACTGCTACACGGTGCAGGTGCCGTGCACGCGAATGGAGTGCTACACCGTGATGCGGCAGGAATGCTACACCACCTGCCGTACGGTCACCGAACAGCATGTTCGCTATGAGACCCGCCAGCGCTGCTACACGGTGTGCGAGGAAAAGGTCTGCCAGATCCCTTACACTACCTGCCGGATGGTGCCGCAGCAGCATTGCAAGATGATCACCAAGCGGAACTGCTATACGGTGACGGAACACCACACGCGCCAGATTCCGTACACGACCTGCCGGATGGTCCGCCAGGATCACGTACGCTACGAAACGCGCCGCAAGTGCTACACGGTTCCCGAAGTGATCGTTCACAAGGTTCCGTACACGACTTGCCGGATGGTTCCCGAACAGCACGTTCGTTACGAAACTCGCCGGCACTGCTACAACGTGCCGGAGGTGAAGGTCTGCCAGATTCCGTATACGACCTGCCGCATGGTGCCCGAGGAACATTGCCGAACGGTGCGCTGCTGCCGCACGAACCACATCACCGAAGAACGCGCCTGCCAGGTGCCGTACACGGTCTGCCGGACGGTGACGGAGGAACGCACCCGTTGCGTGCCGAAGACGACCTGCCACATGGAACCGTACTGCGTGACCTACCAGACGTGCAAGCGAGTTGCGGTATGCGAGCAGGTGTGCGAACTGGCCTGCCCGCCGCTGCCGGCTACCTGCAACGCCCGCAAGTGCTTCTTCGAGAAGTTCAGCCGGGCCTGCTGCCCGACCTGTCCGTAAGTGCTTCGGATGAAGTGAAGTGAACAACCGACCGGCCCGCGGGACACCGCGGGCCGGTTTGCGTTGGCTGAGGGTCGGGGCAGCGCTTCCCACGTAGGACGGCCTGGGAAGGCCGTCCTACGTGGGAAGCGAATCGCAAGCAGCGTCGGATAGCTTGTTCCCACATCGTGTCTCGTTAACTCCAGCACCTTTCTGCGGTTACTCCAGTGAAGCCGATTCGCCCCCTCAGCCGTATAATTGGCCCAACGAAAGGAGGTAGTACCCATGTCCCGCAAGATCCGCGTTGGCGCGGTGAACTACCTCAACACCAAGCCACTGATCGAGAACCTGACGGCGTTCGCGCCGAACGTCGACCTGTCGCTCGATCTGCCCAGTCGGTTGGCCGACCAGTTGCGCGATGGCTCGCTCGATGTCGCCCTGATCCCCGTCATCGAGTACTTCCGGGCCGGTGACTACACGCTGGTGCCCGATATCTCGATCGCCACGCGCGGCCCCGTTCTCAGCGTCACGCTGTTCAGCCGCGTGCCATGGGAGCGAATCCGCTCGGTCGCTCTCGATGTGGGCTCGCGAACCAGCGCTGCCCTTGTTCAGGTACTATCACGGCACCGCTATGGCGTCACGCCGAGCATGCGACCGCTGCCGATCGATGCCGATCCGGAGTCGATCGATACCGATGCGGTCCTGCTGATCGGCGACCGGGCGATGCAGGCCTGCTTGCCCGGGTTCGCGTTTGCCTATGACCTCGGGCAGGAGTGGTTCGACTGGACCGGCCTGCCGTTCGTCTACGCCGTCTGGGCCGTGCGGCCCGGCGTGAATCTGGCTGGTGTCGATCATGGGCTGTTGCTGGCGAAACAGCACGGCGTCGCACGGGCAGGAGTTATCGCTCAGCGCGAGGCGCCGCAGTTGGGCCTTGATGCGGGGTTCTGCCGCCGCTATCTCAGCACGATTCTCTCATTCGATCTCGGCCCGCGCGAACGGGCCGGGCTGACACGCTTCTATTCCCTGGCATGCGACCTCGGCCTGGCGCCGCGGGAGGTGGATCTTGAAGACTATCATTCCCCAGATCTTGTCGAAAGCCGTTGAAGGCCAACGGCTCACGTTTGACGAAGGCGTGGCCCTGTTCGATTGCCATGACCTGAACATGCTCGGCCAGGCCGCGCATGCGGTCACGCAGCGGTTGCACCCCGAGCCGTACCGCACGTTCAACATCGATCGCAACATCAACTACACCAATGTATGTGCAGCCGTGTGTGACTTCTGTGCGTTCTACCGGAAGACCAACGACGCGGACGCCTACGTGCTCACGCGCGAAGAACTGTACAAGAAGTTCGAGGAAACGATCGCCTTGGGCGGCGATCAGGTGCTGATGCAGGGCGGCATGCACCCCGCGTTGAAGCTTGAATGGTACGAAGACCTGCTGCGCGACCTGCGTGCCCGGTATCCATCAATCAATCTTCATGCGTTCAGCCCGCCCGAGATCTGGCACTTCCACAAGATCAACAAGCTGCCGTTGCGCGAAGTGCTGGAACGCCTGAAGAATGCCGGCCTGGGCAGCCTGCCCGGCGGCGGCGGCGAGATCCTCGTCGATCGTGTTCGCAAGCAGTTGACAAAGAACAAGGCACTGACGGATGAGTGGCTGGAAGTCAGCCGGGTCTGGCATCAACTCGGCGGGCGTTCCACCTGCACGATGATGTTCGGCCACGTCGAAACACTTGCCGAGCGCATCGAGCATCTCGATCGCCTGCGTTCGCTGCAGGATGAAACGGGCGGCTTCACCGCGTTCATCTGCTGGACCATGCAGCCGGGCCACAAGATGGCCGACGCCGAGCCCGCGGGCAGTTTCGAGTACCTGCGCACGCAGGCGATTGCGAGGTTGTACCTCGACAATATCCCGAACATCCAGTCATCGTGGGTGACGCAGGGAGCCAAGATCGGACAGGTGGCCCTCTTCTACGGTGCCAACGACATGGGCAGCCTGATGATCGAGGAGAACGTCGTCGCCTCTGCAGGGACCGTGCATTACCTGACGCTCGAGCAGATCAAGAGCGCGATCAAGGAAGCCGGTTACATTCCCCGGCAGCGGAACGTAAACTATCAGTACATCGACAAAGTTTGATCAATCCTCTTGACACCCCCGCGCAATCGGTTATTCCGCGTCGCGGGGGATCATACGCTTTTTCACTTACGGAGTCGGCACATGCGGATCACGCATTGGGCGATCGCCGGCGTTTGCGCGCTGGCGATGTCGGGCACGGCCAACGCGCAAAACTTTCAGTCGGGTCTGACAGGCGTCCGGCCGTCCGACGTGACGTTCAGGCAGGTCGACACAGGCAGTGTCGTGCAGGGTACGCCGCCGTTGCCGACGAGCATGCAGTCGCGCTGGAGCTTTTCGAGCTTCTTCCGCAAGGTGACGAACTTCGGTTCGACGACACGCGGCTCGAGCAATATCCCGGCACAACAGTATCCGAACATCGTTGAACCGCTGAGGCCGACCAGCTCGCGGGTGCGTTGATCAGTAACGCGCGAGGTCGCCCTTGCCGCGGTCACCGCCGATGCCGGCCAGGGTGGTCTTCGCGCCGTCGAGCATCATCTTCAGTTCGCTGGTGACGGCGATGAACTGCCAGCCTTCCTCGATGCGCATGCGGGCTTCTTCCGGCGAGCCGGTGTGAATACCCGCAGCCACATTGTGGCGCTTGCACGCCGCCAGAATGGTGTCAAGCGCTTCCTTGAATGCCCCGGGCGATGGCGGCTTGCCATCGGCCGCGCGCATGCTGGCCGCCAGATCGTTTGGCCCGACAAAGATTGCGTCGATCCCCTTCACTGAAAAGATCGCGTCCGCATCGCGTACCGCCTGGATGTGTTCACACTGCAGCACCACGAGCAGTTCGTCGTTGGCCTTGGCGTAATACTCTCCCGCTGATGTATTGAAGTTCAGCGCATGCACGCTGCCGCCGACGCTGCGGTTACCGGCCGGCGGGTAAAGCATCGCTGCTACGGATTCTTCCGCTTCCTGCCGGTTCATCACCATGGGCACCACGACACCGTGAGCGCCGTTATCCAGCACCCGCTTGATATGGTCATGCCTGCCAGCGGGAACGCGGGCCAATGCGACACCGCCCGCATCGCTGATCGTGGCGAAGATATGGGCGGCCGTCTCCATGCCGACGAGGCTGTGTTCGATGTCGAGCGTCAACCAGTCGAACCCTGCACGCGCCATGAAGCGTGCGGCGGTGATGCTGCCCAGCGACAGCCATGTTCCCACTGCCGGTTGGCCGGCCTTCAGCAGTTTCTTGATCGGGTTCGGTCGCATGGCATCTCCTTCGTTGTTGCCGATTATCTTCACGATTCGACCGTGTCGCGTACAGGGACCGCGGGCGATTCACGGAAGAACGCGACGAAGATGACCAGGATCCCGGCGGAGATCCCGGCCGGAACAAGCCAGACGTTGGCCCAGTCAACGATGTCGCCGATGGTCTGCGCTTCAACAACCTTCGCACTGATCCAGTTGCCAACCAGCGTGCCCAAACCCAGCGAAACACAGGTATAGATCGCCTGGGCACTTGCCCGCAACTTCACGGGTGCCCGGCGGTCGACAAACATTGAGGCAACGATCATAAAGAATGCATAACTCATCCCGTGCAACGGCAGCCCGGCAATCAAGACGACTGGCAGCGAGTTGGTCGCGAACACGACGTTGCGTACGATCCAGCAGACGATGCCGAACGCCATCGTCCATTTTACGCCGCCATACCGCAGAGCAAACGGCACCAGCAGCATGCAGCAGACTTCGGACACCTGCGCGATCGTCTGCACCGCGGCGGGGTACGGCGCGTGCAGTTCCACCAGAAAGCGATTCGTGTAGATGCTGTAGAACTGCTGCACCGCCGCGATGCCGAACGTGCAGCCGATCAGCACGCAGAACGAGCGATCGCGGAACATGGTGAAGGCGGGCAGGCCGAATGCCTCGGCCAGCGACTTGTGCCCGCCCGCGGGCGGCGTATGCGGCAGCCGCAAACATGAGATGGCGAAGACGATCGACAGTACGCCAGCGACGAATAACGGCGTGGCCGAGATCGTGTTCCAGAACAGTTCCAGTTGCACCCCGGCGACAATCCAGCCGACGGTTCCAAACAGCCGGACACCCCCGAAAGAATGCTGCGGGTCGCGCAAGTTGCGGAAGGCAATCACGTTGGAAAGTGTCAGCGTGATCACGCCGCAGAACGAGTAAAGAAACATCAGCCCCAACATCGGGATGAACGTGGCACTGATGGCCTCGGCTACTGCCGGCGATCTGTTCACGCGCTCGAATGCCTGCTTGATCTGGCTGCGTTCAACGTCGTTTGCGGTCGATGGGGAAGCATCGAACCGACGGTCGGCTTCGAGCAACGGCACGCCGTTGATCTGTTCAGTCGACGCAGCATCGTTGAACGCTTGTGCGATAACGTGCTGGCGATCGTTCGTCCACCACCCCGCGGTCAGGAGCAGAAGACCGCCGACCAGATGCAAGCCGGCCATCAGCTTCTCGGCTGCGAACAGCCGGTCGGCCAACAGCCCGACAAACACCGGGCATAGGATCCCTGCCACAGCCAATGAGCTGTAGATCCAGTTGGTATTCCCCGGCGAGAACCCCAACCCGCCCTTCAGGGGGGAGGCCATCAGAAAGGTGGCCAATGTGACGATCCAGCTGCCCAGGATCAGGAACTGGCCGAACATCATGCCCACCAGCCGCGGCCGATCGACATCCGCTGTCATGAATCTCCCGAGAGTGGGACCCGTACGTGATTGGGGTTAAGGTATGGGGCCATGGGTAACTTTTGCACATCGCGCTACGCATTCGGGCAATTCGCTCTAGCATAGCTGTTTGAACCGCAGCGAAAGGCGACATGACCATGCGTGTTGACTTGTACGGACTGGCGTTTGAGACCGCGAACGTGACGTTCTTCCTCTGGTCGCCCTGGCGTGCGTCCGCGGTGGAACATCGCTTATTTGAAGGCATCCGTCAATTGCCGGGTGCCAAGTTCGAGCAGTCGCCCGACGAGCAGAAAGTCGTCATCGACGATGCCAAGACGGTCAAGCTGGCGACCAATACAGTGGAACGCATTCTGAAAGGCTGGCAGGAAGATGCCACCGACGGCGGCGGTGACCGCCGGACATGGCGCTGGCTCGTCGAGGCCGACACCGACTCGCACGGATACGATCACAACGGCGAACCGGCCACGCTCTGGGCCTTCCTGCGACTGACGCTCGAACGCAACGCCCCGGGCGAATCGGAGAAAGCGATCGAGGACATCGACTTGAACGGCTTCGGCTTCAGGATCTGGGCGGGGGAGGAAAAGTAGCTCAGACGATGCAAACCCACGGCCTGAGAATCAGAGACGGAAGAAGAACAGCCGCACCATGATGGTGACGACCGCCGTCAGAGTGGCACCAACCATCCAGCGCAACAGGATCAGTTCGCCACGGAGGCTTGTGTCCACCTGAGTAATGCGTGCGTCAAGTTTCGTCGCAATCTGATCCATCTTTGCTTCGACTTGATCGAATTTCGATTCCATCTTTGCTTCGACTTGATCGAATTTCGATTCCAGTTTCGCTTCGACTTGATCGATTCTCGATTCCAGCTTGTTGATTCGAGTGTCGAGGCTTTGCCGAAGTGTCTCGACGTCGCTTCTGGTTGCAAGGTTCTGCAAGCTCGATTGCAACGTATTCGACAATGCATCCGCCAGCGCAGCTGCTTGGGCGTCCGCTTGATCCAACGGAAGCCCTGCGTCTCGCAGCGAGCGGGCGTACTTCAGAGTGTCGAAGGCGGCAACGGGCATGAAAGTCCACTCCCTGTCCATCTCGCTCAGCGATCAGTGCACGATCGCCGAACGGACGAATCCTGCAACGACGGCTCCCATCGTGATGGAGACCATCCACTTTACCAACAGATTGTCCAACCGCAGTTTCTCGAACTTGATGTCGATTCGGGATTCAAGCTGAGCCAGTTTTGTGTCGATTTTGGCTTCGAGTTGACCGAGCTTCGAGTCGATTCTTGCTTCAAGTTGATTCAGATCCGGCTTGCGAGCGACATCCTGGAGATTCAATTCCAGCGAGTTGGACAACGCCAAACCCAAGGCGGATGCCTGCGCGTCCGCTTGGTCGGACGGAATACCTGCTTCGCGCAATGCGCGAGAGCACTTCAATGTGTCGAAAGCGGCAACGGGCATTTCACGTCTCCCTTTGCGATATTCTATCTGCTGATTTCCCGGACGAACAGCGCAATCACTTCCCCTTCTTCACCCGCTTCTTCTTCGTCGGTTCCGGCGCTTCCTGTGCCGGCTTCGCGCACAGGCGGAAGTCCAATTGCCTTCGGTTGATGTCGACGCGCACCACTTCCACCGTCACGCGATCACCCAGGCGGAATCGCTTGCGGCTGCGTTTGCCTTCCAGCGTGTGGGCGCTTGCCTCGAAGTGGTAATAGTCATCGGTCAGGCTGCTGATGTGCACCAGGCCTTCGACCGGGAATACCGCCCCCTGTGCGAAGAAACCATACTCCGCCACGCCGGTGATGACCGCGTCCATTGTCAGGCCGATGCGCTTGCTCAGGTAGTTGAGCAGGCGAAGTTTCACGATCTCGCGCTCGGCCGTCTCGGCCCGGCGCTCGGTGCGCGAGCAATGCTCGCCCAGCGATTTCAATTCATCCTGGTCGCCGCCGGCCCGGCCGGTGCGGATCAGTTGACCGAGTTGCCGATGCACCTGCAAGTCCGGGTAGCGACGGATCGGCGACGTGAAATGGCAGTAGTCGTGGCTGGCCAGCGCGAAGTGATCCTCCTTCACCGGGGAGTAGGTGGCCTGCTTCAGGCTGCGCAACAGCGCGTAGTGAATCGCATGCTGCTCCGGCGTGCCCAGCGTTTCCTTCAGGATGCGCTGCAGCTCGAAGCGATCGGCCTGGCGCTCCATCTTGTGGCCGAGGATCCGGGTGAACTCCGCGAAAGCCGCGAGCTTCAACGGGTCCGGCGCCGGGTGGATGCGGCGCAGGAACGGGATCTCCTTGCCGCCCAGGTGCGCCGCGACCGCTTCATTGGCGGCCAGCATGAAGTCTTCGATCACCTGATGGCTGATGTCGTTGACGGCGAAATGTGCCCCGGTCACGTGCCCGGCCTTGTCGTACTCGAGCACCGCCGCGGGCATCGATAGTTCGAGTGCTCCGCGTTTGAAGCGGCGTTTGCGCAGGATCATCGCCAGATCGCGCATGCGGGTCAGTAGCCCGGCCACTTCGGGGGTGAGTGCCTTCGCCCGCTCGCCTTCCGGCTCGTTCAGAATCTCGGACACCTGCTCGTAGGCGAAGCGTTGCCGAACCTTGATTGCCCCGTTGAAGAACCTGGTGCCGACCAACTGGCCGCGTTCGGTGAACTCGATCTGGGCGGTCTTCACGTAGCGCAGTCGGCCCTCCTGCAGGCTCGCCAGACCGTTGGAGATAATCTCCGGAAACATCGGGATCACCTGCTGCGGCAGGTAGACGCTGGTCCCGCGCTTGCGGGCTTCGCGATCGAGATGGCCGCCGGGGACCGCGAAGTGCGCCACATCCGCGATGTGCACCGTCAGGATCCAGTGTTTTGTGTTCGGGTCGATCTCGACCGACACCGCATCGTCGAAGTCGCGGGCGTCGACGGGGTCGATCGTCACGATCAGTTGTTCGGTGAAATCGGTTCGGCCATCCAGGTCGTTCTCGTCGAAGCGGGCTGCCATGGCCCTCGCCTCCGCGAGCACTTCTTCCGGGAACGTGTCGGGGATGCCAAGCGCCCGGACGGTCGCTTTCTGATCGACCGCGGGGTCGCCGGCCCGGCCGAGCACTTCGAGGATGACGCCTTCGCCGCGCTCGTTCTGGGCGGGAAATCGCAGCAGTTCGATGACGACCTTGTCGTCCTGCGTCGCCCCCTTCGCGCCGGGATCGCCGACGTCGATGCTGCGTTGAAAGATGCCGCCATCGACACGCACGAAGCCGTTGCCGTCGCGCTCGAAGTAAGTGCCGACGAACTGTTCGGTCGCCCGGCGGACCACTTCGGCGATCTCGCCGGTGCCCTGCTGCTGCCGGGTCGCCTTGCGGTTTACGCGGATGATCACTTCGTCGCCGGTCACCGCATCGTGCGATTGATGGGCGGCCACGAAGTACTCGGTACTTTCATGGCCCGGCGCGGGCAGCGTGCGGACGATGCCGGTACCGGATGGAAACCGCCGGTAGATGCCGGTCACCTGTCCCTTGCTGGAAACAGCGCGGACGGTATGGTTGCGGCCGAAGAGGGCCTTGCCCTGCTTGATCAGGGCGCGCAGGGTCTGTCGGAATTCGGGGTATTCGCTTTCGGTGACACCGAGTTTGCGGGCGAAGCCTTTCGCCTTGAGTGGTTGGTAGTCCTTGTGGGACAGTGTGCTCAGAATCAGTCGTTCGTAATCAGGCAGGGTCTCAGTCATTGTCATCGTTGCCGGGGGCGTCAGTCGCTCCACCGGTGCCGCCCTTGAAGAGGCGGCGTTGCAGGGCGTTATTATAAGGCGTCCATGCGCCGTTGCCGCGGTCATCCCTGATCTCGCGGACGCAAATATGGATGCGCGTATCGAGGTTGTCGATCGCGTGCAGGGCCACCGCTTCGGGTGTCATCGGCACCTTCGGGCTGCCATGTTCAAGTGTACCATGATGGCTGAGAATCAGGTGCTTCAGCCGCAACAGCAGTTCACGCGGGAACGGCTCGCCGGTCAGGTCGGGCACCTTGGCTGCCTTCTCGATCAGCATTTCCACGCCGATGTTGATATGGCCGATCAGTTGCCCCTCGTCGCTGTAGCCGAAGGCGCGGTCGTAGGTCAGTTCGCGCGTCTTGCCCGCGTCGTGAAGGAACACGCCGAGGATCACCAGATCGCTGTCGACATCCGGATAGAGCGGCAGCACGCGCTCGGCCACATCCATCATGGTAACGAGGTGTTCCAGCAACCCGCCGATATACGCATGGTGCACGCGCACCCCGGCC
>JBBQII010000024.1:0-14721 GCA_038324795.1 Gemmatales bacterium | reverse complement strand
GGCTGCCGAAGGCGTACTCGTGATAGTCGCCGTTGAGTTCCCAACCGTCGCTGACGACTTCAAAGATGTCGGCCTTGCCGTCGCCGTTGGAGTCCTTGATCCGGCTGATGTCGGGCCGCTGGGTGACGTACAGCCAGCCGTCCTTCTGCGCCAGGCCCAGGATCTCATGCATGCCTCGCGTGTAACGCGAGAACTTCGCTTCCTTCGGGTCGTCGGTGTAGGCGTTGTCGATCATCCAGATCTCGCCACGGCGCGTGCCGACCGCGATCTTGCCATCGGGCATGATCTCGATCGCCCCCGCGTCCAGCACCTCGTTCGCGGGGATTTCGTACTGGAGGATCTTGTAGTAATCGCTTTCGTTGGGTGCCTTCGGCGTCGCCTTCTTCTGGGCGAAGACAGGGGCCGAGCCGCAGGTCAATACGAACAGTGCCAGAGTCAGTTTGCAGGAAGTGGTCATGGAATAGTTCCCGATCAGTTCAGCGGATCACCCGTCAGCGCCTCGAATATGAGGATAGAAGTTGCCGCCACACGTTCCAAGCCTGCTGCAACATGAACGCAATGCCTGGAATAGACGCGGATGAATCCGTAAGCCACCTCTCGTTCCGAGAAGCCTGTTGATCAATGGAGAACACACCATGAAATGCTGGGTCATCGATGGCGGCTTCGGCCTCGAACATCTCAAGCAGGTCGAACGCCCTGAGCCGACGGCGGGGTTCGGGCAGGTGGTCGTCGGCGTGCGCGCGGTATCGCTGAACTTTCGCGATCTGCTGGTGACGCAGGGGATGTACAACCCGAAGATGCCGCTGCCGCGCATCCCGTGCTCCGATGGCGCGGGCGAAGTGCTGGCGGTGGGAGACGGCGTCACGACCGTGAAGCCGGGTGACCGCGTCGCGGGGATCTTTCATCAGAACTGGCTGGCCGGCCCCATCAGCGAGAAGCTGGCGCGCAGTACACTCGGCGGCGACCTGGACGGCATGATCGCCGAGAAGGTGACGCTGTCGGCCGATGGCGTGGTGCCGATCCCCGCGCACTTGAGCTATGCCGAAGCGGCCACGTTGCCCTGCGCGGCAGTGACGGCGTGGAACGCACTGGTCGAAAGCGGCCTGAAGGCGGGCGACAATGTGCTGGTGCAGGGGACCGGCGGCGTGTCGATCTTCGCGCTGCAGTTTGCCCGCATGATGGGGGCGAATGTATTCATCACCTCCAGCAGCGACGAGAAGTTGAAGCGAGCAATGGGACTCGGTGCGGCCGCGGGCCTGAACTATCGCACGACGCCGGAGTGGGACAAGTGGGCACGGGCACAGACCGGCGAAGGCGTGGATATCGTTGTGGAAGTGGGTGGCGCGGGCACGCTGGAACGATCGATCAAGGCGGTACGGGCCGGTGGGCAGATCGCGCTGATCGGAGTGTTGACCGGACAGGGGACGGTGAACCCGATGCCGCTGCTGATGCGCAGCATCCGCCTGCGGGGGATCTTTGTGGGCTCGCGGACGATGTTCACGGAGATGAATCGGGCGATCGAAACAGCGAAGATGCGGCCGGTGATCGACCGCACCTTCGCCTTTTCAGAGTTCCCCGATGCCCTGCGGCACATGCAGGCCGCCAGGCACTTCGGGAAGATTGTTGTCACTGTCTGATGAAACTCACTGCGGCGTTGCCTCTTCGGACATGCCGCCGTGCTCATCACTGATGTGCACCTGCTTGTACCCGCCGATCGCCTTGAAGTACAGGATCAGCAGCAAGTAGCCGATGGCCATCACCGCGGGAACGGCCGCGGTGTAGATCAGGGCCTGTCGACCGCCGAAGTCGCCTGCTTTGACAACGAGCGGTGCGTCGGTCGACTCGTGCGGCTTGCCTTCGGTGATCCACCAGTTGTCGAGTTTCCGCAGTGCGGCGTACTTCTCTTCACCGATCTTGTCGCCGACGGCCTGCACATCACCCTGCAGTGCTTCGCCCTTGTCTTTCGAAGCAGCCACTTTCGATCCATCGAGACCCGTAATTGCGGGGAAGAACAGGAAACTGCTCTTGTCATCCTGCCCTTCCTTGTTGAGCGCCTTGAAGCGCTCATACGTGTCAGGTGAAAGTTCCTTGAGCTTGTCCGACGCGAAGTAGTCCTGCTCGTAGCCGATGCCCGGCCCGCCGAGCAGACCGGCCGAGAGCATGCCGACGCCACCGACGATGCCGAGTGCAAGAGCGCCGCCCTTGGGGAACTGCTCCGACACGACGCCGAGCATGGTCGGCCACAGGAACGTCTTGCCAACACCGTACACCGTGGCGGCAATGATGCACATCATCACGCCGTTCGCATTGCCCAGCAACAGCAGGCCGATCGAACCCAGGCAGGCGCTGAAGAACAGCAGGCCGAGCGGGTTGATGGCATGGACGATCGGCCCGGCGAAGAACCGCAGAACGAACATCAGGCCGGAAGTCCAGATGAACAGCATCAGGCCTTTGCTTTCATTCTCCATGATGGCACCGGTGATGTTGCCGATCCAACTGTCGGTGCCGAGTTCGACATAGCCGACCATCGCGTGCAGCAAGACGAGGAACAACAGGATCGGCGACAGGAACTGGAGCATCATGGTACCGACCGAGATGCCCGACTTGCTTGCTTCCGATCGGGGGAACGGCCGGTTGAACATCAGCAGCCCGTACATCAGCGTCGGCACCAGGAAAACCGCAATCTGAATCTCCCATTTGATGCCGCCGATGTTCTTAAACATCAGTCCCATCAGGGCACCGAGGATCAAGCCGCCCGGCCAGCCTGCATGAAGGATATTGAGCCAGTGCGTCTTATTGTTGGGATACAGCGTCGCAGTCAGCGGATTGATCACCGCCTCGCAGGTACCGTTGCCCAGCGCGAACAGGAACATGCCGATGAACAGGCAGTTGTAGGCCGCGTCCTTGCCGTACGCCTGAAACACGGGGGTGGCGGCAAGCGTCACGACCGCGGATGAGACGTGGAACAGGAACGCAATGAGCATCAGCTTGCCGTAGCCGACTTTGTCGGCGATGAAGCTGAAGAAGATGATCGTGATGCCGAAGCCGACCAGCCCGCCACCGGTGATCGTACCGAGCTCCGCTTTCGTGAAGCCGAACGCCTTGGCCCAGTCGTTCAGGATCGCCCCGCGAATTGAGAAGCCCACCCCCGCCGCGATCAGCGTGAGGAAGCTGGCCCAGAAGAGGATTTTGTCGTTTCTGCCGTTTGCTGACATGTGGTTGCTGCGCCTTGGTTCGGAGAGTGAAACCGGGTTTCCGGTCTGAACAGTCGGGCGAATATAACAGCCTCGCGCGCACGCTGTCCAGCACAATCAACCACCGATTCACTTTCGCACGAATCGGCCCGGATGCAGACTACCGTGATTCCCGACCCATGACTCCCGCGTCCGGCACACCACTTGCATTACTTCACCTCGTCATTCCGAACGAGGGAGATCAATCGTGAAAATGCTCGCATGGATCCCGCTGTTGTCGCTGCTGCTCATCGGCTGCAAGCCCGGGCCGACGACCAACCCGACGCTGCAGAGCGCCAACAAGGAAGTCGCCGAGGCTGGCGACAAGCTCAATACCGCAAAGAATGCGTATCTCGCCAGCCTGCGAGACGAAATGCGAGATGCCGACATCGATCTCGACAAACTGCGTGCCCGCGCCCGCAACGCAACCGGGGACGCCAAAGTGAAGCTTGAGACCAATATCAAGGGTCTCGAGTCCCATCGCGGCACGGTGCAGCGTCAACTCGATGACATCGCTTCCGACAGTAAACGCGGCTGGGACGAGTTGAAGACCGGCATGGATAAGTCATGGGCCGAGTTCAAAACGGCAGTGAAAAAGGCAAACGACGAGTTCAAGTAGACAATCACACTCATCAAGGAGATAGTCATGTTTTTCCGACGCGACGAACGAACCGGCAAGATCCGCTATGGCTTGGCCGCCCTGCTGCTGGGCCTGCCGATACCGATCATCATTCTGGCATTCCTGATGCCCGGCTGCAATTGACGTGAGCGACAGAAACACGGGGGGCGTCAGCCCCCTGTCTTTGTCCTTGGAAGGCGAACCGTGAATTCGCTGCCTTTGCCTACTCCCTCACTTGCTGCCGTCACGTTGCCGCCGTGAAGTTCCACCAGCACATTGACAAGCGAAAGGCCGATGCCCAGCCCGCCCTGCGAACGGTCCTTCAGACGTTCCGACTGCGAGAACATTTCGAAAACTTGCGGCAGCGCCTCGGCATCAATGCCGACCCCTTCATCAATCACCCGGAATACGACTTCCCGTTCATCGGCAGCGGCGATGAGGCGGATCGTCTTTTCCGGGTCGGAGTACTTCGCGGCATTGTTGATCAGGTTGATCAGCACCTGCGTCAGCCGTGTGAAGTCGGCCTCGATGACGATCGGTTCGTTGGGAACATCGACAACAAGATGATGCTTTCCGATCGCCACCAGCGGCTTGCTGCCTTCAATGGCACCATCAATGATCGAATTCAGTTCGACGGCGGCCAGGCGAAGTTCGATCTTGCCGCGCGTGATACGGGAAATGTCGAGAAGGTCGTCAATCAGGCGCACCATGTGCGCCACCTGGCGCTCCATGATCTCACGGCCGCGGTCGACTGCTTGCGGCACCGCCTTGCCCAGGCGCATGATTTCAATGGCATTGCGGATAGGGGCCAGCGGGTTGCGCAACTCGTGGGCCAATGTGGCGAGGAACTCGTCCTTGCGGCGATCAGCCTGGCGCAGGGCCTCTTCCGCCTGCTTGCGGACGGTGATTTCGCTTTGCAGCAGATGGTTGGCCTCGGCCAGTTCGACCGTGCGCTCCTGCACCCGGCGTTCGAGTTCCAGTTCGCTGGCTTTGTTCTGGAGCGAGTAGCGGATTGCCCGTTCGAGCGTCGTCGGGTTGAGATTGCCCTTTTCGAGATAGTCGGCGGCACCCGCCTGCATGGCTTCAAAGACGATCTCACGCTGCCCCTGGCCGGTCAGCAGGATCATCGGTGCATGACAGACGCGCTTGTCCGCTTCCCGGATCAATTCCAGGCCGGTGCGACTCCCAAGTCGGTAGTCGATCAGGTAGACATCGTGGTTTCCCGCGCAGATGGATTCAAGCGCGGCGACGTACTCGGATTGCCAGTCCATGATGAACGGCTTGCCGGGAATCTCGTTAAGAACGTCACGTGTCAGAAACGCATCTTCTTCGTCGTCATCGACGAGCAGGACGCGGATGCTGCCTTCACTGGCTGTCGCTGGCCCGACCATTCGGCAACTCCACGATCTCGAGCCAGTAACGGCCCAGTACTTTCACGACATCCAGCAATCCGGAGAACGTCACCGGCTTGGTGATGAACGAAGCGACCGATAGTCCGTAGCCGCGTACGATGTCCTGTTCTGTCGTCGACGTCGTGAGGATCACGATTCGCAATGTCTTGAGGGCGGGATCGGCCTTGATCTCGCGGAGTGCTTCCCAACCGTCTTTGCGAGGCATGTTCAGGTCGAGAAGCAGCAGCCCGGGATGCGGCGACAAGGCCGGGTCGGCGTATCTGCCCTTACGCTGCAGGTACTCCATCAGTTCGACCCCGTCCTCGACGAAGCGCAGGTCGTTGACCAGCATGCTCTCTTCAAACGCTTCCTTGGCCATCTGCCGGTCGTCGGCATCGTCGTCGGCCATCAGGATCGTGATCGGACGGGGATTCTTCGGCATAATGCCACTCACTGATCAGGGAGGAATGCGAGCGAATGTTGATCCTCGCTTGTTGTATCGGGAGTTTCGGAGCTTCACGTGATGCAATTGTCATGCCGATGAAATAGGGGTCAGGGGTCAGGGGACTGGAGACTGAGTTGTTTGCGATTCGAGATTATGTGCAATGACATCGAAGAGATTGGCACGGCGGTTGCATCTGGTATTCTTGGCAAACCGATAACTTGAATCGCCCCTTACGGAGAATCAACCATGCTTCGCTTAGCACTTACATTTCTTGTCGTGGCACTCATCGCGGCTCTGTTCGGCTTCGGCGGCGTCGCCAGCCTTTCGTTCTCCGCCGCACGGATCCTGTTCTTCGTCTTCCTCGTGTTGGCCGTGCTGTTCTTCCTCGGCAACATGGTCCGCGGTTCCAAGCCTCGCGACCTGATGTAACACCCTCTCCCGAGTCGAACGGGGGGCGCAAGCCCCCTGTTTTTTTTGGTCCTCACCCTTCCCCGAACAAGCCCGGATTTTCCACTGCTCTCTTCTTCCGTCTCGCTTTCTCAGGCGGCTGAACGGTACGCCGTTGCTGCGCTTCGGGAAGTTGATGGCGAGTTTCCAGTTCCCCCAGAATCAAATCGGCGCGCTCCAGCACTGTTTCCGGCACGCCCGCCAGCCGCGCCACATGAATTCCGTAACTGCGTTGCGCATTGCCCGGCGCGATCTTGTGAAGGAAGACGATTTCCCGGTCAAGCTCCTTTACCTGCACATGATAGTTACGCAGGCCGCTTAACGATTCCGCCAGTTGCGCCAACTCGTGGTAGTGCGTTGCGAACAGCGTGCGCGAACCGACCGTGTCGTGCAGATACTCCGTGATCGCCCAGGCCAGCGAGACACCGTCGTACGTGCTGGTTCCCCGCCCGATCTCATCGAGAATCACAAGGCTTCTGCGTGTCGCATTGTTCAGGATGTTGGCCGCTTCGGTCATTTCCACCATGAACGTACTCAACCCCCGGCTCAACTCATCGCTGGCACCGACGCGCGTGAAGATCCTGTCGGTGAGTCCCACGCGTGCCGACCGTGCGGGAACAAAGCTGCCCAGATGCGCCAGCAGCGTCAACAGTGCGACCTGGCGGATGAATGTGCTTTTGCCGCTCATGTTCGGTCCGGTGATCAGCCAGAACATCCCGGTTTCGGCCCCGAAGCACGCATCATTGGGAACGAAGGTACCCGGCGGCAGTGTCTGATCGAGTACCGGGTGCCGGCCCTCACGCAGTTCCAGCACCGGTTCATCATCAAGGATCGGCCGGACGAATTGCCGCGATGCGGCCAGTTCCGCGAGCGATGCCAGAAAGTCGATCATCGCGAGCACATCGGCCGTGGCCAGCAACCGATGTGTCTGCCCGGCCACCGTCTCACGCACTTTGTTGAACAGTTCCAGTTCCAGCGTCAGGCTGCGTTCTTCCGCGGAGAGGACTTTTTCCTCGTACTCCTTCAACTCCGGCGTGATATAGCGCTCGGCATTCTTAAGCGTCTGCTTGCGGATGTAGTCGGGGGGAACCTTGCTGCCGTGCACGTGGGTGATTTCGATGTAGTAGCCGAACACCTGGTTGTAGCCGACCTTCAAGCTGGGGATGCCGGTGCGCATGCTTTCCTGCTGCTGATACCTCGCGATCCAGGACTTACCTTCGCTGGCGAGCTTCTTCAGCTCATCCAGTTCCGCGTGGTACCCATCGCGAATCATGCCGCCTTCGCGCGCATTGGTCGGCGGATCGTCGACAAGAGCGTGGTCCAGCAGTTCACGCAGGTCGGGCAACAGTTCGAGACTACCCTCCAGTTTTGACAACAGAGCTGACTTGCGGCCGGAGATGCGTGCCTTGAATTTCGGTAGTAGCCGCAGTGTCTGCCGCACGGCGGTCAGGTCGCGCGGCGAAGCGCGCGCGGTCGAGACACGCGTCGTCAGCCGCTGCAAGTCGTTCCCGGCCGCGAGCAGGTCGCGCAGGTCAGTCCGCAGCGAATGCTCGTTGAGAAGCTCACTGACCGCATCATGGCGGGCTTCGATCAAGCCGCGTTCCGCCAGCGGTGCCAGCAGCGAATCATGCAGCAACCGGGCACCCATCGGCGTGACGGTGCGGTCGATGACACTCAACAGCGAACCTTCTCGGTTGCCGTCGCGCAACGTGCGTGTCAGTTCCAGGCTGCGACGTGTCACTTCATCGAGGATCAGGAACTTGTCCGCCTGAAAAGGCGTGAGTTTCCGCAGGTGGGCAAGGCTGGCCCGCAGTGTCTCCTGCAGATACTGCACCAGCGCCCCCGCCGCGGTCAGGCAGGGTTGGTCGTCGGCGAAGCCGAAGCCGGCCAGCGTCAGAATCTTGAACTGCTGATGCAGCGCCTGCCGGGCGGTCAGCGGGTCGAATGTCCAGTCGGCCCGCGCGGTCACGGTGCGTGGCAGCAGCGCACGCAACTCAGGGGACAGTGAAGACGCGAGCTTGTCCGAAATCAGACATTCAGATGCGTTGATGCGTGCCAGTTCATCGCCCAGGCGTTCGGCGGGAACGTCACCGGCGAAGAATTCGCCTGTCGACAGTTCCACCCAGGCGATACCGCAAACGTTGGTTCCCGGGATGATCGCCGCGAGATGATTGGGCGTGCGCGGATCGAGAAGATCATCTTCCGTTATTGTCCCGGGGGTGACCACGCGCGTCACCTCGCGCTTGACCAGTCCCTTGGCAAGGGCGGCGTCTTCCACCTGGTCGCACACGGCCACGCGGTGCCCGCCTTGCAGCAGCCGGCGCAGATGGCCTTCCAGCGAATGATGCGGGAACCCGGCCATCGGCACGCCTTTGTCGCGGCTGGTGAGCGTCAGTCCCAGCACTCGCGACAGCAGTTCGGCATCGGCTTCAAACGTCTCGTAGAAGTCCCCCATGCGAAACAGCAGGATCATGCCGGGATGCCGGGCCTTGGCATCGCGGTACTGCTGCATCATGGGGGTGGACATGAAAGGGGTCAGGGGTCAGGGGTCAGGGGTCAGAAAACACGAGAGCACCCCGGGCAGGGATGCTCTATGCGGACATTTGGAATCTTATGGTTCGAAGCGTCAGTGGCCTTCTTCTACTGCCCCCTGACCCCACTCCCCTGACCCCTATTTTCTGATCTTGAACATCGCGATAGTGCTGCCGCGATCGGCGAAGGTCACGTCAGTCATGTAGTAGCGCATGAGAAGCAGGCCGCGGCCGCAGGGGCGTTCCAGGTTTTCCGGCGCGGTAGGATCCGGGACATCGCTGGGGTCGAAGCCGGGTCCCTGATCAGTGATGGAAACGTCGAAGCGGTCAGAGTGGACCTTGTAGCTGACCGTGACGGTCTTATCGGGATCCATCTGGTTGCCATGTTTGATGGCGTTGACCAGAGCTTCCTCGACCGCCATCTTAATGGCGAAGATTTCCTGATCATTGTAGTGGACCGCGTGCAGCGCTTCCTCGATCTCTCCCTGCAGGCGGCGTGCCTCGGAGAGATCACTGGGAATGACGTGGTCGCGGGCCACGGGCTTACCGTTGGTAGTCGTGTGCATATCGCCCGATCCGCTCAGAACGCCTGCATGGCCGCCTGTTCTTCCGCGTGAATGGTAAAGAGCTTGTCGAGCTTCGTGATCTGGAAGACTTCCCGGATCTCGGCGGTGATGCTGCACAGGATCAGCTTGCCGCGCACGGCCTGCACCTTGCGGTTCAGCGTGATCAGTTTGCCGAGGGCGGCACTGGACAGGAACTCGACCTTCTTGAAGTTCAGCAGGATCTTGCGTCGGCCCAGCTCATCGACCAGCCGGAACAGATCATCGCCGATCATCTGGATGTTCTGCTCATCAAGAATCTTCTTGTCGATGAAATTGACGACAGCGACATCGCCCACATCTTCGACTTCGAGCCGCTGCCGACGTGGTTGTTGGGTCATCCCGCAACTCCCTGCTTGAACTTGTTCAAAACGCACGGCACGCCGCGCATGGTTGATTGTCAAGGGTAAGGCCGGCAGTGTCAAGCCGTCGTGAACGCTTTTGCGCCGGTCGCATCGCGATTCAGATGCGGATCTCCCGCATTCGCCGCGTGATCTCCTCGACCGGAATGAGCGAACCCCGGCCCGCGCCTGGGCAACGCCCTTCGGTTTCAGTCCACGTCTCTTCGCTTTCGAGATTGCTTTCCCAGAAGGGCCACGTCCGGCACTGTCGTGGCCGGGCCGTGTAGATGGTGCAGCCTGTCTCATCGCTGAAAAAGATGCAGTCGTCCTTCAACGTGTCGCGCAGCGACCGTCGGCCATGCACGGCTCGAGTGTACAGGCCGATCACTTCTTCAAGCGGTTCCTGCCGAAGCTCGGCAATCGCCTGCAACTCATCCTGATTGACCCAGACATACCCCGGGAAGCCGGAACAGCATTTCCCGCAGCGGGTGCACTCGAAGCGCAGGCCATCGGCATACCATGGTTCGTCCATGGGGGAATGATATCAACCCTTCGTGATGATCAAACCGATCGACGTGGTCGTGAAGTTCATCAGGCCCAGTTTCAGATGCGGGTCCTGACGATAGGGTGGCAGATCAACGGTCAGGTCGGCAGCCGTGTTGCCCGCCTGATAGACCAGATCGACGTGATGGCCCTGTCGGGTCAGACGCTGCGCCAACTCGTCAAAGTCGCGCTTGCGGAAAAGGACCGTCGGCTGATGGTCGACGGTGGCGTCATTCGAAAGCAGATTGAACTCGGTGGTGTGGACGCCGACGCCGCCCGGCCGCAACGTGTCGAGCATCCGTTCGAAGAAGCGCAGCCCCTGCCGGATGGAGCCCAGATGCTCGATCGCGCAGGCCGACCAGCAGAAGTCGAAGCCCTGCAGGTCGCCCGGCAGCGCGTTCATGTCGACAGGTCGAAACTTCACCAGACGCTGGAAGTCCTTCGGCGAACAGAGGCCGCGGTCATTGAGGGCCGCGAGCCCGGACGGATGCTGATTGTCGGGCGACCAGCCGAGCTGGACCGACTGCGCGGCATACAGATCGGTCGCAAGGATCGGGCAGCCCTGGCTGGCCATGTACGCCGGCAACGGGTCACGGCCGACGGCGAAGCCAAGGCCCATGCTGCCGGTGCGCAGCAGGTCACGCTCGTAGAGCGCCTGCACGATGAAACCGTATTCCCACAACTTGCGATGCAGGCGCACCTGGCCTGATTCGTCGAGCGCGTGCGGTTCAAGCCGCATGATCCAGCGAACGAACTCCGGGGATTCCAGTAATGCCTGCGTGCACAGGCATGATCGCAGTTTTCCGTTAGCGTCGTGTGCCGATTGATCGCCATCGCCCAGCCAGGCGAGATCACCGGCATGCAGACGCGGCTTCAAGTCGGGCACCGGCGTGTCGCCGGTGACGAGTTTCGAAATGCGCGAGCGAAGGCGACTGACCTTGGGAAACATGCAATGATCCCTGCATCCTGCGATACGTTATCGATCCACCCAGCCGATGCTCGCGAGCGCGTCCGCCAATCGGTGCGGCGCATCGACGAAATAGAGCGGCTCTTCCACCATCGGCTTCAGCCGTGCCCATTGCCGGGCATCGAACACGGCCCTCGCGCGGAATCCATTCCCGTCGCGACGCCTGCCCGGAATACCATCAGGCGAGTCATCGATCAATAGCCCCGGCGCGTCCGCTGCCCATTCCGCCCAACGTGCCCCGGATGCCACACTCTCGCAGGAATACACATGATGCGCGTACGGAAGCATGCGCGCCCGCTCCCGGTACTGGCTGAGATGCAATTGCGGTGCCAGACACTGCATCCCCAACCGCAGACCCACATGGCCTTCCGGTACAACCACTTCAACGGTGAACCGTTCCCGCAGGGCAAGCAGGCACGTCTCCAGGCGTTCCATGCCCGAGGTGCCGGGAAGGGCGTCGCTGAACCAGGCGAGGCGTGGCCGGGCGCGCGTCGAGCGAACGGCCTCCAGGGCACGGGCCGTGCGTTCGGCGATCGCATCCCAGGTGAACGTGCCGGCGAACTCGACGCGTTCCCGCTGAAAAAGGTCACGCGGCTGTCGTAACGCCTTGGTTAGCGCTGTCGTCACCGCGCCGGGCAGGAGCGGGTCGGCCAGGAATGAGTGCGGCCCGGCAAACTCGGGCAGCGATGAGCAATCGGTCGTCACTACCGGGGCACCGCACTGCAGCGCCTCGACGATCGGCAGGCCGATCCCTTCGTAGAAACTGGGAAAGATGCAGACACGACAGCACTGGTACAACGCCCGCAGTTCATCGTCTTGCAGATAGCCGGTGAAGCGTACCGAATCGCGCAATCCATGCTCGTCGGCAAGGCGGCGGATCTCTTCTTCCTCGGCCCGGTTGATCTTGCAGGCGACGACGTAATCAAGTCCCCGGCGAAGTTCGGCCGGCAGCGCGATGAACGCCAGAAACGCCCCCCGGCTGTTCTTTCGCCAGCACTGGCCGGACGGGTTCAGAATGAACTCACCCGCCAGATGAAGCCGCACGCGTACGGAGGCTTCAACCTCCGCCAGTCGCGCCGGCGACAGCGGCCGCAGATGCGGATCGGGGGCCCCGCCGATTGTCGTCACGGTGGCCGGCCCGGTCGGCTGCAGTTCGAGGAAGTCGCGGCGAGTCCAATCGGAGATGGCCAGCAGGTGATCGCATTCACGCGTTTGCTGCAGACGATCGCTGTAGAAGTCGCGAAAGGGCGTTTCGTTCAGGTAGATCTCTTCAAACCGCTGCGGAATCAGGTCATACAGCACGGCCACATGCGGCCGGCTGCGCGTCCCTCCCAACGGATGAACGCCGAGCTTTTCAAAGGTGTGCAGCGACAGGTAGACGTCGCCCGCCTGCGCGGTCAACCAGTCGGCATAGGCACGATCATTGAACCAGCGGTTCACGCGTACCGCGGGCGGCAGCACGGGCAACGGCAGCGTCAGATACTCGATGGTCGCCGGCAGCGGTTCGCGATCGATTGCGGGAAGGTGCTTCGCTTCGATCAGCGTCAAACGCCAATCGGGCCGGGCCGCAACGACGGCCTGCAGCAGGTTCGCGGCGTAGCGGCCGACGCCCCGGCCGCGCGAATCGCTTTGCAGGGCCTGCCCATCAACGAGAAGGTGCATTTCAGGCCTTCTCCACAACGCTCATGACGAGTGACGCCCGGGTTGCGTCGTCGGGCCGGGTGAAGGCCCAGTGGTTGGAATCGTGGTGCGCCCGCACTGTCTCGCGTACCGGCAGCGTGGTCAGCCACCGCGGGGTCGGTTCACCGGCCGCGAGCGGCATCGACAGGATCAGTCGGCCGCCGTTCCCGAGCAGGTTCAGCAAATCGCTTACTCGCGACTCCCGGGCGGAAGGTTCGTTCAAGCGGCACAGGACGGCATCCCATTGAGGCCGGGCACTCGCATTACGGCCGATCTCGTAGCCCAGGCTCGCCAGGTCGATCACCTGATTGGCCAGCATGCCGTCGGCATCCAGAATACGGCCCGGCGGGGCAGGCAGCCGGGCATGCGCCAGCAGAAATTCGATGCCCGCCGTCGATGCGGAAGCCGCGGGCGCTTCGTGCGGATTGTTCTGCAGGCGTTCGATGCGGGTATCCTGCTGCATGATGCGGGTCTGCAGCGACGAGCGCAGTACCGCCAGCGATTGTTCGAGAATCGCCATGCGGTCCCACAGGGCAACCAGTCGGCGCAACCCCGGGGTCCGGCTCATCATCCGTTTTGTGAATGTCTTGGAATGCGATATCAGCCGAGTCGCCATCGGGCCTCTCCATCCATGGATCGAAAGACTGATACCCGATGCGCCGAATCCTGTAAACCCCGACCGCGCAGACGAGAGAAGATGGGCAAGTGCCAGCCCGCAGCACAAGGACGTGTGAAAACAACTCGCGCAAAGCCGCCAGGGCGTAAAGGACGTTAAGAGATGGCCGTTGTTCGACTTACTTCTTTGCGACTTTGCGCGGCAACGTCCTGGATTTACTCCCAACCCCTAACGCTTCCGGCTCGGACAGTGTTGACAGCGCTAGTTCATGTTCGGCGGGGCGGCTACTTCGACCGCTTCGGAGGTGCCCATCAGGTAGGCGCGCAGTTCGATGAACAGGTCGGTGCAACGTTCTCGCCAGACAGCATCGTTGAGTTGGCTGATGGATGACGGGCGGAAGACGACCTGCAGGAACAGGCGATTGCTCTTGGTTGGATCGATCTGGTGCAGGTGCAGTTCCATGGTGATCGGGCCGGCGCGCCGGCCGAAGCCAAACCAGGACAGCGACACCAGCGGCGAGCGCCGCACCTTGTGGGACGGAGAGCCGCCGATCCGCAAGCGGATCTTACCGGGTACGCTCTCGAGAATGTCGCCGCCCATGTCGTATGCGAAGCCGCGCAATTTCATGATGGCAATCGACTCGGGCATCCAGGCTTCCATCTGGAACGTCAGTGTCGTCGGATCGACGTACAACGGCGGCATCGTGACGGCGTCGGTTTGAACCTGAGCTTCGGGGTCGGGCAGGCCCATCTCGTCGATCGCAATGGCGGCCTCGTAGGCTTCGATCAGTTCCCGGGCGGAGCGAGGGCGATCGTTCGGGTTCTTTTCGAGGACAGAGAAAACCACCTGTTCGATCGTGGCCGGCACCTGAGTATCGGGATCAATCTCGCTGAACCGCGGTGGCATCTCAGTGGCGTGCGCCAGCATCAGGTCCATGCTGGACGGGCCGATGAACGGCAGTCGGCCGGTCAGCAATTCGTACATGATCACGCCGACGCTGTACAGGTCGCCGCGATGATCGACTGCCTCGCCGCGAACCTGTTCGGGGCAGATGTAGCCGGGGGTGCCGACCGCGAAATCGAAGTTCGATCCGGTGACGTTTTTGATCGTCGCCGTCTCGATCATCAGCTTCGCCAGACCGAAGTCCATGACCTTGATCTTCTCCCGCGGTGTGTCGTGGTCGACCACCATCAGGTTCGACGGCTTCAGATCGCGGTGGATCATCCCTTCGTTGTGAGCTTCCTGCAACACATCGCAGAGTTGCGCCATCAACCGCCCGACCCGCCCGACGGAAAGCCGGCCGTTC
>JBBQII010000023.1:0-14907 GCA_038324795.1 Gemmatales bacterium | reverse complement strand
CTCGTGCTCGGCGACGAACTTCTTCGCCTGTTCGGTGACTTCGGGGCTGGCCATGGTGGTGGTACTCCAGACAGCGATCAGACTGACACATATCAACAGTGTTCGATGCATCATGCGGTTTCCTTTTCACAAGGCGACGCCGACAAGCGGCTTCAGGTTGAATAGACCAGTTTTCCCAGAAGGATGGCAGGGATCAACAACAAAAGGATCAACAGCCCCGCCTCCCCGATGAACGCGCTGGCGAGGATCGCATCAAGGGCGACCAGCCCGAAGATGCTTCGCTTCACGGCTGCCTGCACGTTGCCGGGGAACGGCTGTCGCATCGCGACGACTGCGGGGAAGCCGACCCAGAAGACAAATACTACCAGCAAGTACGGATAGAGCGGCGTCGCGGTTCCCGGCGGCAGTCGGGCGGGGACGAACAGGGCCAGCAGTGCCGCGGCCAGCATGACCGCTGCCGCCAGCCGCAGCACTTTCGGGTTGCTGCGTTTCTCCTCGGTGCGGGCGAACCAGGTGACGCCGACGATGTACAGGCCGATGGTGCCCGCCAGGTGCAAACGCAACGGCCAGGTGAACGATGCAACGTCGACGAGCGTCAACCCCAGCAGCACATTCAGGAACCGGCAGGCGGCCATGCTGATCGGCCCCGCGGGAGTGCGCTTGATGCGGGCGTTGTACAGGAAGATGGCAGCAACAAGCAGCCCGCCGATGATCGCCCCCGACTTGCCGGTGGCCGTCGCGCAGGCCAGTCCAAGTGCGGTCAGGACAAGGCCGATCGTCACGGCCGTGCGAACGCTGATTTTCCCGGAAGCCAAGGGTCGAAACGGCTGGGTCTTGCGATCTTCCTCCAAGTCGAAGTAGTCATTCCAAACCATTCCCGCGAGGTACAGCAACCCGGACGCGGCGAACAGCAGCGCGGCACGGATTGCAGTCTCGGTGTCGATCAGTCTGAAGTGGACCGTCACGCAGAAGCCGAGCGCGATATCCGCGAATGCGGTGAACACGTTGGGCAGCCGCAACAACTTCGCGTACGGGAGGAATGGCATGAATTGTGAGGACCCGTCTGCTCGAACATCCCCGAGGCTCGCTAAGCCTCACCTCGGGGCTTGCTGCGGTTTTACATTCCGCATTCCGAAATCCGACCTCCGCATTCGAGATCAATCGCGCAGCTTGATGCTGACGTACTTGGTTTCGAGATACGCCTCCAAGCCTTCGTGGGCCAACTCCCGGCCCATGCCGCTTTCCTTCATGCCGCCGAACGGGCATTGCGGAGTGGCGGGCACCGGGTCGTTGATGCCGATGATCCCGGCCTCGATCCCCTCGGCCATTTTCCAGGCGACGCTCAGGTCGTTGGTGAAAACATAAGCAGCCAGGCCGTACTTGGTGTTGTTGGCCGCCGCGATCACGTCGTCGATCTGCGTGAAGTCGAGAATCGGCATCACCGGGGCGAACGGCTCTTCCGTCAGGATCTTCGCGTTCGCCGGCAGGCCTCTAAGGATCGTTGGTTCGAAGAAGTAGCCTTTCTCGAAACGATCGCAGCGTTTGCCGCCCGTGAGCAGTTGCGAGCCTTTGCCGGCCGCGTCCTGCACCAGATCGAGCGTGTTGTCCATCGCCTTCTTCTCGAACATCGGCCCGATTTCGATGCCCGGTTCCAGGCCGTTGCCAAGCTTCAGCGCCCTGGCGGTCTCGACCGCCACTTCGGTGAATCTCTTTTCGATGTCCTTGTGCACGAAGAACCGCGACGGCGAGATACACACCTGCCCGTTGTTGCGGAACTTGCCGATGACCGCGGCCTTGGCAACCACTTCCGGGTCGGCATCGGGGAAGACGATGAACGGGGCATGCCCGCCCAGTTCCAGGCTTAGCCGTTTGACGTGGTCCGCGGCCGCACGCATCAGCTGCTTGCCCACGTCCGTCGAGCCGGTGAAGCTGATCTTCCGCACGATCGGGTTGGTCATGAACTCGTTGGAAATCTCGCTGGCCGAGCCCATCACCAGATTGGCGACCCCCTTGGGCAACCCGGCATCGATCATGCAGTCGAAGACATTGATGAGCGACAGGGGAGTTTGGCTCGCGGGCTTGCAAACGATCGTGCAGCCGACTGCGAGTGCCGGAGCGATCTTCCGCGCTTGCAGCGTGATCGGGAAGTTCCATGGCCCGATGGCACCGACGACGCCGACCGGGTGCTTGATCGTCATGTGCCGTTTGCCGGGAACGCTGTTCGGGATGATCTGCCCGTAGGCGCGTTTGCCTTCTTCCGCGAACCACTCGAATGTGTCAGCGGAGTGCAGCACCTCGGCCTTGGCCTCGGCGACCGGCTTGCCCTGTTCCATGGTCAGCGTGCGGGCGATGCCGTCGGCCCGCTCGCGCATCAGGTCGGCCGTCTTCTTCAGGATCTTGGCGCGGTCCCAGGAAGTCAGCTTCATCCATGCCGGCATGGCCTTGTGGGCGGCCTCGATTGCCTTTTTGCAGTCGGCCCCGCCGCCGAACGCGACTTCGCCGATGTCGCCTTCGGTGGCCGGGTTAATGACCTTCAGCCGTTTGCCATTAGCCGCGTCGACCCAGGCCCCGTCGATGTACATCTGCCGATAGGTGCCGGTGGAAAGGGCATTGATGATGGGGGTATCGGTCGGCATGAGGTACGCTCCTGTTGAAGATCGATCTTCAGATGATCTACGAACAGTCTTCCCCGCTCGCCATAGATTGAATCGCAGGGAGAAATCAGTCATGCCATTCTTCGGTGCCCACATGTCGATCGCCGGCGGGCTGCACAAGGCAATCGAGGCGGCCCAGTCGTTCGAAATGGACACGTTCCAGATGTTCACGCACAGCCCGTCACAGTGGACCGTCGTCGGCACCACCGGCGACAACTGGGCGGGCAAGCCGCTGCCGCAGGAAGACATCGACACATTTCGCAAGGCGCTGAAGAAGTCGAAGTTGAAGTATCCCACGGCCCACGACTCGTATCTGATCAACCTCGCCAGCCCGGATGTGATCCTGTACCGCAAGTCGCTCGCGGCGTTCGTGGATGAACTGGAACGGGCCGAGGCACTGGGACTCAGCTACCTGGTGACGCACCCCGGGGCGCACGTGGGCTCGGGCGACGAAGCAGGGCTGAAACGCGTGGCCGAGGCGATCGACGAAACGCACCGCCGCTGTCCCGGGTTTAAGGTGAAGATACTGTTGGAAGCCACAGCAGGGCAGGGCAGCTCGCTGGGGCATCGCTTCGAGCATCTGGCTGCGATCTTTGACATGGTCGATGACTCAGCCCGGTTGGGCATCTGCATTGACACATGCCATATTCTCGCGGCCGGATACGCCCTCTGGCCAGAGGCGGCCTACGATGCGACGTTCCAGGAGTTCGATCATATCGTCGGCATCAAGCGGATCAAACTGTTTCACGTGAACGACAGCAAGAAGGCCCTGGGCAGCCGCGTCGATCGGCATGAGCATCTGGGCAAAGGCCATGTCGGCATCGGGCCGTTTGAACGGCTGGTCAACGACAAGCGATTCGCGAAGTTGCCGATGATCCTGGAGACGCCAAAGGAAGAAGGCGACGACAAGGAAATGGACCGCGTGAACCTGGCATTGTTGCGCAAATTACTTAACCGCAAGTCGTAGGGCTTCCGGAGACTGGCGCGCGGCGAAAGGCATCAGGCAGGGTTGTCTGAACGTGCAGCGACCATATCCCTACTGACGAGTAAATATCCCATCTAAACGAGCGAAAATTCGATGAGCAAGGCAACCATCCAGAAGGTGATCGGCCGGGAAGTGCTTGACAGCCGCGGCAACCCGACTGTCGAAGTCGACGTGCATTTGTGCAGCGGCATCGTCGGCCGGGCTGCCGTGCCGAGCGGGGCCAGCACCGGTGCGCACGAAGCTGTCGAACTGCGCGATGGCGACAAGAAACGCTACCTGGGCAAGGGAACGCTGAAAGCGGTCGAGAACATCAAGTCGATCATTGCCCCGGCGTTGAACGGGCATGACGTGTTCGACCAACTGGGCGTCGATGCGACGATGCTGGCCCTCGACGGCACGAAGAACAAGGCCAAGCTGGGGGCCAACGCGATCCTCGGCGTGTCGATGGCCGTCGCTCAGGCTGCCGCGGCGGAACTCGGCCTGCCGCTGTACCGCTACCTGGGCGGCACCAACGCCAAGGTGCTGCCGGTGCCGCTGATGAACATCATCAACGGCGGCAAGCATGCCGACAACAACATCGACTTCCAGGAATTCATGATCATGCCGATCGGAGCGGCCACGTTCCGTGAAGGCCTGCGCATGGGCACCGAAGTGTTCCACAGCCTGAAGAAAGTGCTGCACGACAAGGGCCTGAACACCGCCGTCGGTGACGAAGGCGGCTTCGCTCCGAACATCGCCAGCGCGAACGAAGCCCTGCAGATCATCGCGACGGCCATCGAGAAGGCCGGCTACAAGCTGGGCGAACAGGTCGCCTTCGCACTGGATGCCGCCACGACGGAGCTGTTCGAGGAAGCCAAGCACAAGGGCAAAGAAGGCTACTGCTTCTTCAAGAGTGCGCCGGACAAGATCGTTTCGTCCGACGAAATGATCGGGCTGTGGAAAGAACTGTGCGCCAAGTGGCCGATCCGTTCGATCGAAGACGGCCTGGCGGAAGACGACTGGAACGGCTGGGTGAAGCTCACCAGCGAACTGGGCAGCAAGATGCAACTGGTGGGCGACGACTTGTACGTCACCAACGTGGAACGGCTGAAGATGGGCATCGACAAGAAGGCCGGCAATAGCATCCTTGTGAAGGTAAACCAGATCGGCAGCCTGACCGAGACGCTCGATTCAATCGAACTGGCCAAACGGCACCAGATGACGACGATCATCAGCCATCGCAGCGGCGAAACCGAAGACGTGGCGATCGCGGACATCGCGGTGGCCACCAATGCCGGCCAGATCAAGACCGGCAGCGCCAGCCGGACCGACCGCATCGCCAAGTACAACCAGTTGCTGCGGATCGAAGAGCAACTGGGCAGCCATGCCGTGTACGGGGCGGCGATGTTGAAGGGTTGAGCGATGTCGTTCCGTTTCGACGCGACGTTGAAAGAGACGGTGCGGCTGACGGCGGGCGACTACGCCGCACTGGCAGGCGTACCCGACGATGGCAATGCGCGCCTGTAGAATGTTGATCTGTCAACACTGTCGATTGCAACCGACGCTGTCATCAGCGTCGGGGATCCGCCTTCAGAGATCGTTGACTTGAATTTCCAGTCAGGTGTGGATGAGATGCTGCCGGAACGAGTGCTGCTTTACAATGCGGCACTGCGTCATCGGTATGGGGTGCCGGTGGGTTCCGTCGTCTTGCTGTTGAGCCCGAATGCAAATCACCGGAAGCTGTCAGGAGTTCTGGCTACCGGGGAGGGGGATCGTCGGTTAGAATTTCATTATGAAGTGGTGCGCGTCTGGCAGGAATCAGCAGAGACGTACTTGAAGGGTCCCATCGGCTTGCTGCCGCTCGGAGCTATCAGCAAACTCGATCCGGAGATGCCGACCATTGCGGCTGCAAGCGCCGTCTTACGACGAATTGAAGAGCGTCTCCATCAGGAACTTCCGCACGACCTCGCAAGCCTGCTGATGCATGCGACGGGAATCCTTGCTGGTATTAAGTTTGACTACGATGAACTTAGCAAGATCGCCAGAGGTGCAAACGTGATGATCGAATCATCCATCTTCACCATGTATGAGAAACTCGGTGAGGTGAAGGCATTGCGACGTGTGCTTGTCAATCGCGGCAGCAGGCGCTTGGGTCAGCCTGACGAAGCGACTCTTGCGAGACTCGACGAACGGATCAATTCGCTGCGGTTGAGCGAGCAGCCGATTTTTCATGACCGAATACTGAATAATGTCGACCTGATCGCGACTTGGGACGATCTGCTCCAGGCTAACTGACCATCTGTCAACTTATAGCAAAATTACAGAAGGCAACCTTTAGGAAAAACAATGCCCGCTGCACTGTCCGATCCCTCTTTCACGCTGTGCGTCATTCTCGGCATTATCGTAGTGCTGCTTGGTGGGGTGTGGCTGCGCAAGCGAACGCGCGGCGATATGCTTCGCTTCGCTTGCGCAGCAGGCGCGATGCTTTTTCTCGTGCTGATCGATCACTTCATCGAAAGTTCCCGGGAAGAGACCACGCGCAAGATGCGGCAGATCGCGCTGGCGACCCGTGCGAAGAAGCTCGATGATGCCTTCACGCACGTTGCCGAGTCGTTCGAGTACGAGAAGATCACCAAACCGCAATTGCTTGAGAAAGCCAGGCAGGCCGAGAAGCTGGAGTTCTGGCAGGGGATCGACGTTGGCGACTTCCACCGGGCCGACTTCGAGAAGATTGACGACAGCAAAGTGAAGATCGGCTTCTACGTGAAACCGGCCGGCGGTGCGGGCATCAGTGCCGAGAATACCCGGTACTGCTGGGCAACTTTCGTCAAGGATGCCGACGGCCAGTACCGCTTGAAGACGTTCGACCTGTTTCCGAAACGCCCCAATCATCCGGGCGAGAAGCCGACCGTGCCCTCGCAGCTGCAGTGACTTTCACAGCGTGAACGGCACACGCTTCAACTCTTCCAGCCGCGTGTGATGCGTCAGATCGAACTGCAGCGGCGTGATCGTGATCATGCTTTCACGCAGCGCGAACTCGTCGGTATCCGGATGCGGGTCGGGACAGCCGAAGTCAGCCCCCAGCCAGAAGTACGTTCGGCCGCGTGGATCAATGCGTCGTACGAAGTTCTCCGTGTACGGGGCAAAGTTCTGCGGCACCACGCGAACGCCGACGGGCGGGCCGATTTCCAGGCTGGGGATGTTGACGTTGAACAGCGTACCGCTCGCGGGGCGGGTCGCGATGATCTGTTCGACCATCCGGCGGGCATGGTGCGCGCCGGCCTTGAAGTCGAGAGGATCCGCTTTGTTGAAGCCAAGCGAGCAGGCAATGCTTGTTATCCGGAAGAATGAGCCTTCAATCGCGGCGGCCACGGTACCCGAGTAAAGCACGTTGATCCCGGCGTTCCCGCCGGCGTTCAGGCCGCTCACAATCAGGTCCGGTGCCTGGGGGAGCAGCTCCAGCAAGGCGATTTTCACGCAGTCCGCCGGTCGGCCTTCGATCGCCCAGCCGAGAAACTTCTTCTGTTCGTCCTGTACTTCCTGCATGACCATTGGCGTCAGCAGCGTCACGGAGTGCCCCGCCGCGCTCTGCTCGGTCGCCGGCGCGACGACGGTCACTTCACCGAGCGTCAGCAGTTCCTCGCGAAGGGCGCGAAGGCCGGGGGCGTAGATTCCGTCATCATTCGTCAGCAGAATTCGCATACGGTTACTGTATCCGCCGGCTCGAAAACGGCATGACGTCGGCGAAGCGGCGAAGAAAGCCGACGCAATTGTCGAACAGTACTTGAGTTTTGGATGGGTTTCGGATGAAATAGGCGTGCCGACTCGCCGCCCCATGCCATCCGTCGAGACCGTTCATGCCAGATTCCAAGCCGTTCGCGAATTTACCGCCGATGGCGAATATGGACGCGACGATCGACTCGTCGCCGCCAATGCCGCCGTCCGACCATGACGGGTCGAAGACGCCGCTGTTGATCCGTACGCATTTGCCTTCATCCGCATTTGAGTCGTTCGGCGTCATTGCCGGGTATCAGTTGATCGAGAAACTCGGCGAAGGTGGCATGGGCACGGTTTATCTGGCGGAGGATACCAACCTCAAGCGCCGGGTCGCCCTGAAAGTGATGAAACCGCACATCGCGGCCGAGCCTATTTCCCGCGAACGGTTCTACCGCGAGGCCCGCGCTGCCGCGGCCCTCGAACACGACAACATCGTCGCCATCTATCGCGTTGATGAAGAGAATGGCATTCCGTATCTGGCGATGCCGCTCTTGAAGGGCGAAAGCCTGGGCGGCTACCTGCAGCGCATCCCCCGGCCGGACTTGAACTTCATTCTCAAAGTCGGGCGCGATGTGGCCAACGGGCTGGCCGCTGCCCACGCTCAGGGCCTGGTGCACCGCGACATCAAGCCGGACAACATCTGGATCGAACCGGTCCCCGGCGAACCCGGCAACAACTTCCGCGCCAAGATCCTCGACTTCGGTTTGGCCCGCCCGCGGCAGGAAGACGGCGTGCTGCTGACCCGGCAGGGGGCTTTCCTGGGTACACCGGCGTACGTCGCACCGGAACAGGCACGCGGGATGTCGGTCGATCAACGGGCCGACTTGTTCAGCCTCGGGTGTGTGCTCTACGAAATGTGTGCTGGCCGTCGGCCGTTCACGGGCGTCGACACCATGGCAGTGCTGACCAGCCTGATCTCCGAACATCCGCACGAACCGCGACTGATCAACCCGGAAACGCCGCCGGCCCTGTCAATGCTGGTGATGCAGCTATTGGAGAAAGATTCCGCCCGCCGACCGGGGTCTGCGAACGTAGTCGCCGACCTGCTCAAGCAGATCCATACCGCGATTGCCGGCGGTGCCGCCCCGTCGTCCATCGGTCGGCGTATCGAACAGGATTGGAAGCCGGAAGAGCCGCGCTCGATGCTGCCGTTCTTCCTCGTCGGCATTCTGGTACTGCTTATCGCAGGCGGGTATGCCGCGTACAAGTATGTCCCGCCCGCCGGTCCGGGCATTGTGGAAGTGTCAACTGACGGAGATGCAGATACCAAGTACATCAACTCCGGCGGCATGAAGATCACCAACAAGGAAGACGGCACGGTGAAGAAGATGCTGCCCACCGAGCGTAAACTCACCACACTGCCCGCAGGCAATTATCGGGCAGAGGTGGAAGGCAGCACCGCCTTGTACGTGAAGTCGGACAAGAACTTCGACGGCAAGCCGACGGGCCGATCTGTCGATTTCAAGCTTGAACCTGGCCAGACAGTGAAACTCATTGTGACGTTGACGGGCGGCGGCAGTACTCCGCCGAAGGACAATAAGTCGGGCGAGAAGGAAAAAGACAGATAGACACAACTCACTGCTTGATACCCAATTGGTCAAGCAGAAACGACCAGACATCCACTTCTTCATCCAGCAGTTTCGCACGCGGCTTGCCCTGGCCGTGGCCGGCTTTCTCTTCCAACCGCAGTAGAATCGGTTCAGGCCCCTTACTGGCCGTTTGCAGCAGGGCGGCCATTTTGCGGGCATGCATCGGGTCAACGCGCGTGTCCGATTCGGCGGTAGTAAACAGCGTGGCCGGGTAACGGGTGCCGTCTTTCACTCGATGGTACGGCGAATAAGCGTGCAGCACTTTGAACTCGTCCGCCTCGTCGGGTGAGCCGAACTCGGGCACCCACAACTTGCCGATCAGGAACCGATGGTAACGGAGCATGTCCGTCAGCGGCACGCCGCAGATCGCAGCCTTGAACAGGTCGGGTCGCTGGGTGATTGCCGCGGCAACCAGCAGGCCGCCGTTCGATCGGCCCATGATCGCCAGGTGGTCGCGATCTGTGTACTTCTCGCTGATCAGGAACTCGGCCGCGGCGATGAAATCATCGAAGACGTTCTGCTTTTTCGACAGCATGCCGGCCTCGTGCCAGGTTTCACCGAACTCCCCGCCGCCGCGCAGATTGGCAATGGCCATGATGCCGCCGTATTCGCAGATGGTCAGGTAGCGCATCGGGTTGAAGGCGGGCGTCAGGCTGATGTTGAAGCCTCCGTAGCCGTAAAGGACAGTAGGTGTCTTACCGTCTGGCTTAAGGCCCTTCTTCATGATCAGCGTCATCGGTACTTTTGTGCCATCCTTCGACGGATAACTCACAAGTCGAACGTCGATCTGTTCCGAATATTCGACCGGGGACTTGAGTTGCCACTCGGGTGCTGCCGGTTGACCCTTTTCGATAGCACCAAGCTTGATTGCCTCGACTCGTGTCGGCTTCAAATAAGATTGAGTCGCTACATAGAGAAGTGATCCGTTGCTCTCGCTCGCGGTGGCCGTGATTGCCTCGCCTGCCGGGATCGTCAGGCTGCCGCGTGAATTTACGCCCTTCGCGAGGGCCTGAAAGTCGATGCCCGTTTCCAGTCCCACTCGATAAACGCAGCACAGGTGGTCGCCCACCACGCGAATCTCATCCAGGACTCTTACTGACTCCGGAACCGTCTGCTTCCAGTTCGCGCGGGCCGGTTGCCGTGGGTTGGCCGTCATCACCTTGTAGCGAGGGGCCTTTTCGTTGGTCTGGATGTAGAACGCGTCATCTCGTGGTACAACGCGAAACAACGCTGGCACCTCTTCCACCAGGGACGCGAACTCCTCATTCTTGAACATATCGCGGAAGAACACATCGTTCCGGGCCCAGCCTTTTTCCACGTGTACGACCAGCCAGCGGCCATCGGGTGAGAGGGCCAACTGCGGCCAGTCGGCCGCCTCGCGATCCTTGCCGAACACCAATTCGTCGTCGGCCGGGTCATCGCCGAGTTTGTGGCGGAACACGCGGCGGTTGTAGTTCTCCTGCCCGGCCGGCACGCTACCGGGTTTCGGGTAGCGGGTGTAGTAGAAGCCGCTGCCGTCCGGCAGCCAGGCACGCGAGCAGGCACGCGTTCGCTCGATGACGTCGCGCATGTCTTTACCCACGGCCACATCGCGCACGCGCAGCGTTGATTGTTCGCTTCCGGAAGAAGACAATCCATAAACAATCTTCGAACCATCCGGGCTGGGGAACCACCAGTCGAGCGTGACGGTGCCGTCCTTCGCCAGCTCGTTCGGGTCGACGATCACCGTTCGTCGGCGTGACTGATCTTCCACGTACAACACCGGCTGGTTCTGCCTGGCTGAGCGCTCGGCATAGAAGACGACCTTGCCGCGCGGTACGACAATCGACAGCGACCCGACATCGAGCATCTTGTCGAGGCGATCGCGAAGTGCCTCTCGCCCGGGAAGCTTGGCGAGCCATTCACGCGTGAACGCGTTCTGCTTCGCCGTCCAGTCGACGACCGCTGGGGCATCGCCTTTCTCCAGCCAGCGATACGGATCGATGACGGTGACGCCGTGCAGCGTATCGGAGACTGGTTCCGGTTTGCTCGACGGATAGGCAGGCTTCGCCGATTCAGCGAAAGAAACCGAAGTGGCGATCAGTCCCGTAACGACAATCAAACAGCGCATTTCATTCCCTCACTGCATAGGCCGAACGCGGTGAAGCACGGATCACCACGAGGTCCTATGTGAAATCATTTGCACTCGAGCATGGGGAGGGTGACTACAAGAACGTATGTGAATCGAGAACGTATCTCACTCCATGTACTCCTTGAAGTCATCGAGCGGGGCGTCAAAGTCCGGGGCCATCCGGATTTTGCCCTTTGCAGATCCCGCCTTGCGTGACGAGACGGAATCTTGCAATTTCTTGACGAAAGCCATTGGTTTCCCGTCGCAAACGATCGAGATCTCATGGCCGGGCGGCAAGTCGGTTAAAGCCTGCATCAGCAGTGACTGCACTTGATCGATAAAAATCGTCAACATGGTTCGCCTCGCACTGTTCCGTGTCGCCATCCTTGTGCTCTCGCCTCTCTGTCGATAATACTCGATCATGGCGGAAGAATCGATCACTCTCAGTTTTGACGCCGGAACTCTCGTGCTGGAAGGCGGCACTCTTGATGCGTTGCGCGAGTGCCCCCATGTGCTGCACGACAAGCGGACGGGGTCGTTCCGTGCCGAGGGGCGTCACTATCGCGCGATTGTCGAACATTTGCGGGCGAACAAGATCGCCTATGTCGACAACGCCCGCGCCTGGCAGGAAACGCCCTGGACGCTCACATCGACGCGCACGCCGTACCCGCATCAGACAGAGGCGGTTGCCACCTGGTGGAAGCAGCGTGGCCGCGGCGTGGTCGTGCTGCCCACCGGCACGGGCAAGACGTTCGTCGCGATGCTGGCAATCCAGAAGACGGCCCGGCCATCGCTGGTAGTGACGCCGACCATCGATCTCTTGAATCAGTGGCATGGTGAACTGTCGCAGGGATTCGGAACCCCGATTGGAATGATCGGCGGCGGAAGCTACGACCTGCAACCGCTGACCGTGACAACGTACGATTCAGCGTACATCCACCTTGACCGTTGGGGGCATCGCTACGGCCTGCTCATCTTCGATGAATGCCACCACCTGCCGGGACCGACGTACGGCATGGCCGCGGTCGGCAGTTTGGCCCCGTTCCGCATGGGCCTCACCGCCACGCCGGAACGGGCCGACGGCTTGGAGCACATGTACCCCGAGCTGATCGGGCCGATCGTTTATCGGCGGGAGATCAAGGAACTGTCGGGCGACTTCCTGGCCGGATACACGACGCAGACGGTGTTCGTTCACCTGACCGAGGATGAACAGTCCCGGTATGAGGCGGCGCGACGGCAGTACAAGGAGTTTGTCGCGTCCAGCGGTATCTCGATGAGTGGGCCGAAAGGCTGGCAGAACTTCATCTTTCAGGCGAGCCGATCGAAAGAAGGCTGGGCGGCGCTGAAGGCGTTCTACGAGTCGAAACGGCTCGAGCGCGCGGCCGGCAGCAAGTTGGTCAAGCTCGACGAACTGCTGACGACGCATTCCCGCGACCGCATCATCGTCTTCACCGCGGATAACGCGACTGTCTATCAGATCGCCCGCCGGTTTCTGGTTCCGGCCATCACGCATCAGACGAAGGCCAAAGAACGCAAGCAGATCCTCGAACGGTTTCATTCGGGCGAGTACACCGTGGTTGTCACCAGCCAGGTCCTTAACGAAGGCGTCGATGTCCCCGCCGCGAATGTCGGCATCGTGCTGTCGGGCACCAGCACCATCCGCGAGAACGTACAGCGGTTGGGCCGTCTGCTTCGCAAGAAGGCCGACAAGCAGGCGATTCTCTACGAAGTCGTCGCCCGCGGCACAGCGGAGGAATTCTCAAGCGAGAGGCGCAGGCAGCACCATGCTTTCCAGTAATCAGGTCCGCGTGCGCCGTTCGAAGAATCGGCTGCATGCCCAGTACATCCGCGAAAGCGATCCCGAATGGCAGGATGTGGCCGAACGGCTGCTCGACCTGTTCCGCACGTCAATTGGTTGCACGCGAGGCGAGATCGACGAGATCATGGCCGAAGCCGTGGGCGATAACCCTCAACAGCTTGTTCCGCAGGGTTTGGCTAAACTCCTGGAAGACCGCTGCGAGTTCGATGTCGAATCAAGCCATGCACCGGATGAGTTACGGGACAAAGTCTTTCTGCTGGCTGCCCGGCAACGACTTGGCGGTGCCTTTGATCGCGATGCGGTGCTGGCCGCCGTGGCCGGGGAACTGGGGTTGACCGCCGAAGCCGTCGATCAGGGCCTGTTCGCCGATCTCAAGGCGGAACAGCGGTTGATCAGCTTTCGCGACTTCGCCGTCGATCAACTGCTGCAGCGGTACAACGTCGCGCTGGCCCAGGGGATCCTGCTGCGGTCCGCAGGAATGACGGTACGCATCAACGGCGAAACCCCGGCCCGCTTCCGGCAACTGATCCGGGCCATGAAGTTCCACCGTCTGATGTGTCGCATCGAAGGTGACGGCAAAAGCACCTGGGTGCTGCACCTGGATGGTCCGCTCAGCCTGTTCTCATCCACGACAAAGTACGGCGTGCAGTTGGCCAACTTCCTGCCGACGCTGCTTCAATGCAAAAGCTTCACCCTGCAGGCTGATGTCCGCTGGGGGCCTCAACGTGCGCCGATGGAATTTCTGCTGGAGTCCGGCGACGGCCTGAAATCGCATCTGACCGACTACGGCGACTACATCCCACCCGAACTGCAGATGCTGTACGAGCAACTCCGAAAGCACGCCAAGACCTGGGCCGTCGAGCCCGAGGCAACGCTGGTGCCGTTGAAGTCCGGCCTATGGGCTCCCGATTTTCTGTTGCGCCACAACAAGTCGGGGTGGCAGGTCCACGTTGAAGTCCTCGGCTTCTGGCGGCGGACGGATGCCGACAAACTGATCGCCCGGCTACGTACGGAGATGAAAGAACCGTTCCTGATCGCGGTGTCCGAAGCGATGAACACCGACGAGAATTCCGGCGACTCGGCCGACCCGTCGTTGTACATCTTCAAGCGTACCCCGCTGCCTGCCGAAATCATTCGACGGGCGGAATCGCTCGTGAAGTTGTAGCGCCATCGATCGATCTCAGACGGAAGAGAAAGCGACGGAAGTCCTTGCGAGAACGTCCTTCCGGCTCGGATGGCGAACATCCCGCACTGAGTCTCGATGATGCACTGGTTGCCTGAGTGGATTTGAGAATGCTCAGCAGACACGTCAGGTAAGTGCGGATGGACGGTTCTCACGAAAAGGCAACGAGTCTCATGAAATGGACCGCGTCTCCGCTGGGGTGGAGGACTCGTGAGACAAGGGGGCGCGGCGTTCGATTGCCGGCAACCTCCAGTTGACACTCCGGATGACGGCGGGCTAGGATATCGGACCCGTTAGGAAGTCACGGGACACCGACACGCTATCCGCTGATGGCGTTGCCGGGCAATGCATCAACCCACGGACGGGTCCATCATGCCGACTGTCAACACGAAACTGCTGCTGCGCCTGGTCCTCGTCACGCTCGTTCTGGGCGTGGGCATGTTCATCCTCAACTACGTTCAGACCGACCGCATCACCGATGCGTTGCGCTGGCAATCCGAGCATGCGGCCGAGAACGGCCGGCTCGACAAAGCCATCTTCTACATGAAGCAGTACCTCGAACTGCGGCCGACCGATCACGATGCGGCGGTAAAGCTGGCCGAGCTGATTCAGAGTAAAGGCCAGGGCCGCAAGGAACTCGCGAACGTGCTGTTCCTGTACGAACGCGTCGTTCGCGAGGCCCCGGAGCGCACCGACTTACGCCGAAAGCTCGTCGATATCTGCCTGCGGTTGGATCGCTACGGCGACGCGATGATTCATGCCCGGGCGATTCTCGACCAGTCCCCGAACGATGGCATGCTGTGGGAGAAGC
>JBBQII010000022.1:0-14943 GCA_038324795.1 Gemmatales bacterium | reverse complement strand
GACAGTGTGTGTGTGCCCCTTGAGGGTGAGGCTCTCTTGGCCGGTCGCCGCGTCCCACACCTTCACCGTCTTGTCTTCACTCGCGCTGGCCAGCCGCTTGCCGTCCGGGCTGAACGTCACGCTATAGACCCAGCCTGTGTGCCCCTTGAGGGTCGATTTCGGCTGAGCGATCAGGGTGTAAAGGTAATCGTGTTCCCACCCCCGGTAATCCCAGCGGCATTTGTCGAGGTAATCGTTGGCAACGGCGGCGTTATTCTCATTCCAGGCCGCCTGGGCCAGGGCGAGGTTGTTGGCGTAGAGCATGCCCTCGGCGCGGATGTTCTCTTTCTTGGTCTTTTCCTCCTCCAACTTCGCTTGCCGGGCCGCCTCCTCGGCCAATCGCTGCTGTTTTTGGGCCTCCCGCTCATTGACCGTCGCCTTGGTCTCATTTGCCTTGGCAATCTCCGTCTGCCTTTGAGCCTCAATTTGATTCTTTGCTGCCTTCGCCTCATTCGTCCTGGCAATGTCCGCCTGCTTCGTCGCTTCCGCCTCGTTCGCCAGCGCGATGCCTTCCTGCTTCCTTGCATTCACCGCCTCCGCATCGGCTCGTTTCGCTTCCGCTTTCGCAATCTCCGTCTGCTTCGTCGCTTCCGCCTCGTTCGCCTTCGCTATGTCTTCCTGCTTCCTTGCGTTCACCGCCGCCGCATCCGCTCGCTCTTTCGCCTGCCAGGCGACGACACCCAACACTGCGAAACCCGCCATCACGGTAAAGCTCGCAGCGGTCAGCCAGCGCAGTCGCTTCATGCGGCGGTCGCGTTCGGCCGCACGGCGTTCGGCCTCGACCAGTGCGAAGGCCGTCTGTCGTTGTTGACGGCGGGCGGGAAGCGTGTCGATCTGCTCGGCCAGTGTGGCGGCACCGGGGAGGCGTTTCGCGGGGTCGCCGTGGGTCGCGGCCGTAATGTCGTCGATCAGCAGCGGTGCGGTCAGGTCGTCGCCGGTCACTTCGGCGGTGACGCTGTCCTGCCAGCCCGTCCCCAGCGCCCGCCCGAAATCGCCCACCGCCATCTGAAACAGCATCACGCCCAGCGCGTAGATGTCAAACCCCGTGGTCGCGGGTTTGCCCAGGCTCGCCTCCGGCGGCGAGTACAGCCGGGTGCCCGTGCGGCTGCTTTCGTTGCCGAACATCACCGATTCGGTGAAGCCGGTTTCGGTGACGCCACCCTTTTGCAGCAGGCTGCGATCCGAGAGAACACCGATGCCGAAGTCGGCCAGTTGCGGTTGCGGCTCGCCCTGTTTGTCGAGCCTGACCAGGATGTTCGACGGCTTCAAATCTTTGTGGATGATGCCCAGCGAATGCGCGGCCGCGACGGCCCGGGCGATGTCCCGCAGCAGCCGCAGCCGCGTGGCCAGCGGCAACTGATGGATGCCGCCGATCGACTCGGCCCATTGCGACAGATTGCCGGCCTCGACGTATTCGCTTTCCAGAAAGTACGGGGCCGAATCGACGTGGACTTCGTGCAGCTTCACGAAGTCGGGCCGATCGCCGAGTTCACTCTTGATCAGCTTAAAGAAGGTCAGTTCGCGCTTGAAGCTGCGCAGCCGTTCGACATCGAAGCAGAACTTGAACACCCGGCGTTCCTTGGTCTTGCGATGCTTCGCCAGCCAGACTTCGCCGAAGCCGCCCTCGCCGATCTTCTTCTCGATGGTCCAGCCGTCGCGCCGGGGGATCGATTGGCCGATGGCCGGCCGCCAGCCGCGCACGTCGTCCTCGGCATCGATCTGAACGCGCTTGGCCTTCTCCGAATCGGGCGGCGGCGTCAGCGGGGCCCGGCCAGTGCCGCCGACTTCGCAGATATCAAGCGGGTCATCGACCCCCTTGCAGCGGTACGGGCCGTGGGCCAGCCACGTCAGATCGTCCTGCCGCACGAACTGCCGGGCGCTGTCGAACGCATGGCGCGTCAGCAGCGTCTGCCCGCCCAGGCCGAGACTCATCACGCGCGCGGCCAGGTCGACCGCCTGCCCGGCCACTTTGCGGCCGGAGGCATCGTCGAATTCGACGACTTCGCCCAGGTGGATGCCGATTCGCGTATGGGGGCGGTGCTGCGACGCCACGATCTCGGGCGACCAAACGAAGTTGGCCAATGAGTCATGGAACTTCAGCGCGAAGGCGACGGCATCGCCGGGCGTGGCGAAGGTGGCGAAGAAGCCGTCGCCGGCATTGTCGCGCTCGATCGCCCCGGGGAACGCCGCCAGCAGTTCGCGAAACAGCCGATCGTGCGGCACCCGCAGCGCATCGGTATACGCACGGTCGCCGAGCGATTTCTTCCAGGCCGTGGAATCGATCAGATCGGTGAACAGGAAAACGGCAAGTTGCGATTTCGACGTGGACAGGCTCATGAACGGCGCACCTGGGTGAAGTCGCTGAGAGGAAGTGCGAAGATTCTACCGCGAAGGAGGTGCCTGCCGCAATGGGGTACTTGAGCGAACGGGGCTACCGGCAGTCAGATCGTGGTACTCGGTTGCGTAAACGATTATCCCGGCCGTTCGGAAGCCTCACGACCGGGCTTGGGGTTCACGACCCGTAATCGATGTTATCCTTTGAATACCTATCCCACGAAAACGCCCGGGTTTAGATTGTTGTGCTGGCTCATGTGTACGGCTCTTATTTCGGGAAGTGCGAAATGGACACGCATCAGGTTATCCATCTCACGCGAAGGAATCTGGATGTCGTCTTCCCAATCTGCGAATTGTTGCTCCGGCACACCCAGGCGTGCCGCGACATCGGGGCGAGTCAGGCCAAGCCGTTCTCGTGATTTTCGCATCTCATCGGGCTTCAATAACCCTGCCTTTTCTCGAAGTTGAGCGTTGATCTGTTCGTCGACTTGCGAAGTGAAAACCATCTCCCCGCACGATTGGCAACGAGGTATTTCCATTAGCGGCAAATCGATGCAATACATGGCCGAGCCGTACTTCACGCTTGTTTGATAGGGGACGACTGCCGGAAACACCGCCCTTACCCGGCATTGTGGGCAACGCCAGGGAAATGGCCGCTGTTTGGACTCAATCTGCGGATTGTTGTCGGACATCAACGGACTCGATCTCAGGCCAGATGGACATTCACCACAGTAATCATCGGATCGTCTTCATCACCGGCATCATCGTAGTCGAGAACGGTCTCAATATACAAGACTTGCCCGGCGACCACCGGCCGCAAATCGTAATGGTGCGTACGAAACGACCATTCAGGACGAGTCTCGATAACCTGATCGACCTCACCGCCGGACTCAACGAAGTCATGCATTCGCTGAGCGAAGTTGACCAGCGGTTCACCAACGTTCTTCCGGATCCATTCAGCGGCGAGTGACGAAAAAACGACATACCCCCGATATCGCCAATTGGCGAGAGCATTGCGGTAACAAGTCAGACTTTCGGGATCGGTGAGTCTCGCCATTTCGCCTCACGACCCGTAATCGATATTATCCTTCACGTTGATCCCCTTCTCGAAGATGAATGCCCGGCGCTTTTCGACTTCTTCGCCCATCAGGTCGCGGAAGCGTTGTTCGGCGGCTTGTACGTCGCCGATGGTTACGCGCAGGAGGGTGCGCTTCTCCGGATTCAGGGTGGTGTCCCAGAGTTCGTCGGGGTCCATTTCGCCCAGGCCTTTGAAGCGGGTGATCGTCAGGCCTTTTTCGCCCAGGTGGCGGATCTCGGGCAGCAGGTCGCGCATGCTGACGAGTACATGCCGGATCTCGCCATGCTCGAGCGTGTAACGCACCGGCGGCTCGCGGCCGGCGAGACGCACCGGCGGCACGAGGTCCGGCAGGCGGAAGCCGTACTCGGCCAGTTTCGGCAGCTGGCGGTTCAGGCCGCGGATCTCGTGGAACTCCTCGACCAGCAGCCGCACCTCGGCGTCGTCCTTCTTCTGGTTCTTGTCGTCATCAAGATCGGCAACGACGAGATCGCGACCCAGCCGGGCGGCTTCGGTCTTGCGGAACGTATCGACATCTTCCGATGTATGGAACCACGACTCCTTGCCGCCGAGTTTCACATGCCAGTGCGGCAGTTCGCCTTTGTCGTTCGCCTGGGCGATGAACGACGAAAACACCACGCCCCGGCGCTCCAGAATCATCAGCGACTGTTCACTCTTATCCAGCACATCGAGCAACTGCGCAAGCCTCCCGCCCTCAATGCGCTCGGTCTTTCCGGCCACGGTCAGCACGGTGTTGGCCAGGCCGCGCTGGTTCAGTTCGGTTGCCATCTCGGCGGCCGTCTGGATGAAGCGCACCTGCTTCTTCTGCGTCACTTTGTACAGCGGCGGCCGGGCAACGTAGATGTTGCCCGCTTCGACCAGCCTGCGCATCTGCCGGAAGAAGAACGTCAGCAGCAGCGTGCGGATATGCTGGCCGTCCACGTCGGCGTCGGTCAGGATCACGATCTTGCCGTAGCGCAGCTTCGAGATGTCATCCGGATTGCCGATGTCCGTGCCGACCGCGGCAATGATGCTCGTGATTTCCGCGTTGTTGAGCAGATGCTCGAAGCGGGCTTTCTCGACGTTGAGCGGTTTGCCCCGCAGCGGCAGGATCGCCTGGTAGTTGCGGTCGCGGCCGCTCTCGGCCGAGCCGCCGGCGGAATCGCCTTCGACCAGAAACAGTTCGGAGGCATCGCGATCGCGCGTCGTGCAGTCCATCAGCTTGCCGGGCAGCCCGCCGCCGGAGAGGATGCTCTTTCGATCCCGAAGTGCTTTGCGGGCCTTCGCCTCGGCCTCGCGCACTTCGGCCGCCAGCAGCACCTTCTGGATGATGCGCCTGGCTTCCTTCGGGTTCTCTTCGAGATACTTGCCCAGCACTTCGCCGACCACGCTGTTGACGATGCCGTCGATCTCGGGGTTGTTCAGGCGGATCTTCGTCTGTGCTTCAAACTGCGGGTTGGGCAGTGTCACGTTGATGATCGCGGTCAGGCCGTCGCCGTAGTCCTTGCCTTCGGGCTTCAGGTCCTTGAACAGGTTTTCCTTCTCGCCGTAGGCATTGATGGTTCGCGACAGCGCCTTGCGGAAGCCGATCTGGTGGGTACCGCCGTTCGGGTTGTACTGGTTGTTGGCATAGCAGCGCACCCGTTCCTGATCACCCGTGGTGTACTGCAGCGCGACTTCGACCTTCACCGTGTAGTTTTCGCCGTCGCCGTTCACGGCATCGACTTCACGGAGAATGTGAATCGGCGGGTGGATCGTCGTCTCGCCCTGGTTCAGGTAGCTGACATACTCGGACACGCCGCCTTCGTAGACGAACGCCTCTTCCTTGCTGAAGCGCTCATCCTTGATCACGAACGCCAGGCCGCGGTTGAGGAACGCCAGTTCCCGCAGGCGGCCGAGCAGTGTGTCGAAGTCGAACGTTGCATCGCCGAAGATTTCGCTGTCCGCCCAGAACGTCAGCTTTGTCCCGGTTCGGTCAGCAGCGCCCATCACCATGACAGGACCGTTCGCCTTGCCGCGCTCGTATTCCTGCATGTAGGTTTTGCCGTCGCGGCGGACTTCGGCACGGGTCAGTTCGCTCAGCGCGGTGACGGCCTTGGCACCCATGCCGTGCAAACCGGCCGAGGTCTTGTAGGCCTTGTTGTCGAACTTGCCGCCGGCACCGACCACGGTCAGCACCACTTCGAGGTTCGAGCGGTTCTCACCGGCATGATTGCCGACGGGGATGCCGCGGCCGTCATCGCCGACGGACAGGCTCCCATCCAGGTGAACTGTTACGTGGATATGTTTGCAGTGGCCGGCCAGATGCTCGTCAACCGAGTTGTAGACCAGTTCATACACAAGGTGATGCAATCCGCGCGTCCCCTTGTCCGGAATGTACATATCGGGCCGGGCACGAATATGAGCGGCATCGCGAAGGACCTGGGTGTTCTTCTCGGTGTATTCTCCCGCAACGGTCGCGGTATCAATGACGGTCTCGGCCATTCAGCAATCTCCCTTGCGATTCAGTCATTCCAAATACCCGCACGAAAACGCAGGTCGGCGATGGTCACGCCGGTAAGCGCCTTGCGCAGCGCTTCGAGCAGCCGCCGCTTGTGGAACTGCGTCAGTTCCTGCAGGAGGATGCTGCTCTTCACTTCAATCTCGAGCACATGCCGCCGCAACGCGACGACGCGCGTGGCGGTCGCATGCTCGACGCCCACCGCCTCGGCCCAGGCGCGTTCAAGCCGCTGCCGCTCCTGTTGCCGACCCCAGCCCCGGGCCGCGAACAGCCGGCTCAGAATCTCGCCGATGCGTTCGGGGCCTTTGGAATCCATACGGTGAGTCCTTGACTTCCGTCGCAAACGCTCCGCTGCGCGTCGCGGCTAAACGTCAATTCAGCGGCATGATCAGGTAGATGTAATCATCGCCCGACTTGAACAGGGCGGGCTTCAGCGAGTCGACCAGTTCGAGTCTCACGGTTTCGTCCGGGCCGAGTACTTTCAAGAGGTCGATCACGAAGTTCGGGTCGAAGTTGATCGAGATCGGTTCGCCCTTATAGTCGAGCGGCATTTCGACCTTCGACTTGCCGACGGCCGCACCCTGGGCCTGCAGTGTCAGCTTGCCGGGGGCGAAGTTGAAGGCGACGCGCTTGCCTTCATCGTCGCTCATGATGGCGGCCTGGCGCGTGGCGGACAGAAACGCCGCGACCGGCAGTTCGAGCTTCACCGAGGCCTTCTTGGGAATGATGTCACGGTACGGCGGATAACGGCCTTCCAGCAGCCGTGAAACGATGGTTGCTTTCTCAGTCTGGAACAGCACATCGTTCTGCCGCAGGCAGACCTTAATCAGTTCCCCGTCGTCGTGCAGCGTGCGTTCGAGCAGTCCCATCGCCTTCACCGGCACCAGATGGGAAGGCCCGCCTGCTTCGGTCTTCGCGGTGGCCGTCGTCGCGCCGGTGCACATCGCCAGCCGGCGTGTATCGGTCGCCACCAGGCGCATCCTCCCATCGACGACTTCCCAGAGGATGCCGGTGATGGCGTACTTGGTGTCCTGCTTGGCGGCGGCGAATGCCGTACGGCGGATCATCAACCGCAGCACGCCGGCGGTCAACTCGTGATACTCGGCATCGCCGAAGGCAGGCACATCGGGAAAGCCCGCCGGGTCTTCGCTGGGCATCTCGAATTCGGAGGTGGTCGTATTCACCCGGCAGCGGCGTTCATCGGCATCGATTGTCAGCTCACTGTCGGACGACTCACGCAGGATCGACGTCAGCTTGCCGATCGGCAGGATCGCTTCACCGGTCTCCTCGACATGTACCCCTTGGATCTCGAAGCGGATGCCGACTTCAAGATCATTGGCCATCAGCGTCAACCGGCCGGCTTCGGCAATGGCCTTGATGCTCATCAGGATGGTCTTGGGCGATCGGGCAGCGACGGCGGCCCCTACTACCTGGCAACCGGCCAGCAATCCTTCCCGCTGGCATTGAATGATCATGCGTGCGTCTCTCTGTCGGTTCGTGTCAGAAAACAAATACCTACTTATGAATCACTCGTCGTCGTAGTCAGGTGGGGCCTGTTCGTGTCATTCACGCGGGGCCGGTTGTCTGTTTTGCCGACGAAGTCGATCAGCTCGATTCAGCTCCATCCGGTGGAAATCGCGTCACCGTCGGGGCATCTCAGTGGTGCGCCTCGATGGCTGGCTGTCCCGAAATCACGACCCGTTTTCAGCTCGTCCGCGAACGGCAACAGGCATGCACCGGTTCGCATCGTCCGCGCGACATTGATTCCACATGTTGCATGACAGCCGGACTATACAGTCAGTGCCGACAGCTCCGTGAGCTGCTGCCGAAGCAGGGGCGTATCGTGCAGTTTCTCTTCCACCTTCCGGCAGGCGTGCAGCACGGTCGTGTGATCGTAGCCGCCGAAGTAATCGCCCACGCGCTGCAGCGACAGCCCGGCCACTTGCCGGGCCATGTACATCCCCACCTGCCGCGGCCACAGTAATTGGCGTCGGCGGTCGCGGCTGAGCAGCTGCTTCTGTTTCACGTCGAACAATCGGGCCACCTGCGCGATCAACCGGTCCATCATGGTGGCGTCTTCATCGCCTTCCCGCATCGGGCCGATGGCTGTCATGGTGATCGGCCCCGGCGTGGCTTCGCGCACGCGCTCAAGTCGCTGGACATCGCCGACGATTGAGCGCACGCCGCCGGCGGGCGATCGCGTCAGCCAGTTCAGCACGGGCTGCTCGACATTCAATCCGCGTTCGGCGCACAGCGTTCGCGCGATGCGGAGCCTGCTTTCCCGACCGAGCGGCTCGATGCCGACCACAAGACCGCCCGCCAACCTGCTGATCAGGCGCGGTGACAGAGCGGTCAGCGTCACCGGGCCGGCGCCGGCCGTCACGATGGTCGTTCGGCCGCGACGCAGCCGGTCGTCGAGCAGGGCGGTCAGAAACTCGCAGCGGCCCGGCGGTGCATGCTGCAGGTCTTCCACGATCAGCAGGTCGCAGTCGCGGAACTCGCGCAACGCATCGCGCCCGCGTGACCCTTCTACCAGCCGCAGCAGTTCGTGCAGGGCGATCAGTCGGGCGATCAGCGTCGGCGACTTCCGCACCGCGGTTCGCAGCAGCCACTGGGCCAGATGCGATTTGCCGGTGCCCGGCAGGCCGTGCATGAACACGAACGTCGACCGGGACTTCACGCAACGGCACGCGGCCGAACGCATGGCACGGACGGCGGACCGGTTCTCACGCACCACGACAAATCGTGCCGGGGGTCGCGTTCGTTTTCGGGGACGCTGCAGCATCGGCAACCGCCTCGGGATGGAGGGGGCGAGCGGCCCTTCCCTCATCAGGTTATTCTATGGATTTGCCCCGGTTCAGACCGGGTTTTGGCGAAGCTCGGCCACGCAGCGGCGCACATGAGCTGCCGCCTCGCGGACGGCGTCGGGCGTGGTGGACGGGCTGAAACTGAATCGCAGGGCCGACCGCAGCACATCATCAGGCCATCCGGCTGCCCGCAACACGGGCGACGGCAGTAACGAGCCACTGGAACAGGCCGACCCGGTGGAACAGGCAACCCCCGCCAGATCGAGCTTCATGAGCAGCAGATCAGCGCGGCAACCTGGGAATGCGATGTTGAGGACATAGGGCGAACCATCGATCGGCGAGACGCGTACCTCGCCGGGAAGTTCATCGAGAAGCAGCTGCCACAGCGTTCGCACATGCGCTTCATTCGACTGCCAGTTCCGCAGCCGTATCTCCAGTGCGGTGGCGAAGGCGGTCGCCAGCGCCACCGGTTCCGTGCCCGGCCGTTGGCCGTGCTGCTGGTGCCCGCCGTAGAACTGTGGCGCGAGCGTCAACCCGCGGCGTACAAGCAGCAAGCCGATGCCGGCAGGCGCGCCGAACTTGTGCCCGCTGGCGGACAGCGAGGCGGCCCCGAGTTCATGGAAGCGCACCGGTCGTTTGCCCACAGCCTGCGCGGCATCGACGTGCAGTGGCACTTTCCCCAACCGGGCCACCGCATCGGCTACTGGCTGAACTGCCCCGGTTTCGTGGTTGACCAGCATCAGGCACGCCAACCGTGTCTCGGGACGTGGAGTCAGACCGGCAATGTCGACACCGCCATCGCGCGACACAGGCAGCCAATCGATGATGTTCCCGCGTGATTGCAGATGACGCAGCGGTTCGATGATGCAGGGATGCTCGATCGGTGATGCGGTCACATGGCCCGTGCCGGCGATGCCAAGTACCGCGAGGTTGTTCGCTTCAGTGGCACCGCTGGTGAACAGCACTTCATCGGGATGGGCATCGAGAAGTTGCGCGATGCGCTGTCGGGCATCATCAAGAGCCTGCCGGGCGCGTCGGCCGTGGGCGTGAGCGCTTGAAGGGTTGCCGACAAGATCGCCGGTCCACGGCCGCATCGCTTCCCAGGCTTCGGGAAGGACTGTCGTCGTCGAGTGATGGTCGAGATAGATCATTTCACAAGTTCGATCTTCCACTCATTGTTCTTGCCAGCCTGGACCGTGAAGGTTGCTTCCAGTTCAACGGCCGTGTTGTGTTCATCCGCGTTCGCGGGATGATACGTAACGCGGTAGATACCCTCGGGGGCACCGGGCTGCGGCTTGCCGCTCTTGTCCTGCGTGTCAACGGCCGACACTTTGAAGCGGCCATGCAGATCGATCTCTGCCGTCAGCGTGTACTGAAGGTCTTCCTGCATGGGCGCGAGGTGCAGGCTACCGCCGTTCCCGACGGCACTTCCCTGTCGAAACACGGTGCCTTCCACAGGATGAAGGGGCGGCAGTTTCTTCTTGCCGCATCCCCCAACAGCTGCAAGCATTATAAGCATCATCAAAAGCGGGCGATGCATGGTACGCTCTCTTTCCGTCACGCAAGTCAGCCGATGGCCGCCAACACTGCATCGCCGAGTTGTTTTGTTGTTGCCTTGCCACCCAGGTCGGGCGGCATCGTCTTGCCGTCCTTCAGTACCCGCGCGACCGCCTGCCGCAGCGCTTCGGCGGGCTTGGTTTCATTCAGATGATCGAGCATCAGGGCCGCGCTCAGCACAGCGGCGAGCGGGTTGGCGATCCCCTTGCCGGCGATGTCCGGGGCGCTGCCGTGCACCGGTTCGAACATGCTCGGGAACGTCCGCTCCGGGTTGATGTTCGCACTCGATGCCAGGCCGATGCTGCCGGTCACCGCGGCCGACAGGTCGGTCAGAATATCGCCGAACAGGTTGCTGGCGACAACGACGTCGAAGCTCTCCGGCTTGCGGACGAAGTCCATCGCGCACGCATCGACCAGCAGACTGTTGAACTGCACATCGGGGTAATCCTTGGCGACATGCTTCGCGGCCTCGTCCCACAGGACCATGCCGTAGACCAGCGCGTTCGACTTGGTGATCGATGTCAGCTTCTTGCGCGGCCGTTTGCGGGCTGCTTCGAAGGCGGCGCGGATGATGCGTTCGCAACCGCGGCGCGTGAACGTGGCCGCCTGCACGGCCACTTCATCGGCCGTGCCCTCATACAGTCGCCCGCCGATCGGGGCGTATTCGCCTTCGGTGTTCTCGCGATAGACCAGCATGTCGATCGACCCGGCGGCCTTGTCGCGCAGGGGTCCGTTGACCCCCGGGAACAGGTACGCGGGGCGAAGGTTGACGTACTCATCGAACTTGCGGCGCATCGGCAGCAGCAGTTCGTGGACGGTCACCTTGTCCGGCACATCGGGGCTGCCGATGGCACCGAACAGGATGGCATCGTGCTTGGCCAGCGTGTCCCAGCCGTCTTCGGGCAGGATCCTGCCGTGCTTCTTATAGTACTCGGAAGACCAGGGCAGATGGTTCCAGTCGAAGGTGGCGACGCCCTTGGCGGCTTTGTCCGCCGCTAGGATCGCCTGGTCGATAACTTCGGGCCCGATGCCGTCGCCGGCGATGACTGCGATACGATGCGTGGCCATGAAGAGGATGCTCGATTCGGGAAGCTGGGAAACCTGTGCGGGTGACGCAACTCGTGAACGATTACGCGGATTCTGGCAAGAGGCGTCAAATTCGCCGGTTCAGTTGCCGATATAGGAATGACGACACGGATTAACTTAGGACCTGCGCGTTCGAAGTTCCAAGCGGGCCGCCCCGTTTTCCGCATGCTCGCGAACGCGCTGCATCCCGCACGATCCCAAGGACGGTTCCCGATGGCAAAACAATCTCAGCATCGCCGCCTTCGCCGATGGATGGTCCGAGGGGCCGTCGCCACGGTACTGTTCAACGCTATCGGCTGCGGCTTCCCTCATGGCCGCTACGGCGGCGACGCGATGCTCGGCCAGTTCAACCGACCGATCGCCGCCACGCCGCCGATCTGGACCGGCGGCAATGATCCGGGCGTCAGCCCCGCGTGGGACGGCGGTGCCCGCATGGGCTTGCCTTCGCCCGACGTACCAGCCAAATCGAACCCGGTGCTCGAGAAGTCGTTCCTGTTGCCGACGTTCAGCGGCAGCCTGGGACTGAACAACATGTTCCGTGGCGGCGACAGCGACCGCGCCGGCATGGCACCGGGCGCCAACCCGCTGAAGCGGCCGATGCCGACGAGCGTCGGCGCCACTCTGCTGCCGGGTACGCCGGTCGCCGTTCACCAGGTCGCGCCTGTCGTGGCACCGGTGACCGTCGCCAGCGTGAAGCCCCGACTGCTCGATCAGCATACGCTGCTGACCAGCGGTTCCTCGCTGGAACCGACAATGCCGGACACGGGACGTATCTCGCAGGCCGTCTACGTGAAAGATCCGCGCAGTGTCGCCTCGGTGGAAGAGGGTCAGTCGATCCTGCAGACCTGCGGGGCACGCTCGATGTCGATGGAACCGCAGCCGACCGGCGAATGGCGTTTCATCTGCACCGTCGGCGACGGCCCGGAAGCCCGCCGTTACGAAGCGAAGAGCGACGTCCAGATCGAAGCGCTGCGGGCAGTGATGTGGCAGGTGAAGAACGAACGATGATCGCCGCTTGCGGCGTCGCCCGGCCCTCATGACGTGATCCGACACCAACGCCCCTTTGGCGTTGGTGCGGACCTATCCCATCGCGCATCACCTGAATCCCGCTCAATGTCAATTCGATCCGCTTCAACGCGAGTTCAGGCCACGCATCAGCTCGCGGCCGACTTCACGCGACACTGGTAGTAGAACAATCGCTCGCCACATCCCTCTTTGCCGTTTACCGGATCGAACGCGGCGAGAGAACAATGCCATCAATGGAACGCCGTTTATTGGCGGGGTCGTCGTTCAGCCAGTCAGCCAGCTTTGGTCGTTCGGCGATCACTCTGGTCGAACAATGCTCATCGATCAGGTTCTGACTGTCGAGACTTCTCCTCGAATCCGATGTTTGACGACGGGATTTGTTTCTGGTACGACCATTGCATGTTGTGAGACACCCTCGGCTAGTTTCGCTACTCCTGTCAGGATTTCACCATGAAGAGCTTTTCCGGTGTCATGGCCGCGCTTCTCGCTTCATTTGCGACATTAAACGCGGCAGACCCTGTACCTGTTCATCGGGAAATCCCCGCCGGAGAGACGCAGGGCCAAGTGGTGAAGATCAGCTCGAACTCGATCACGATCAAAGTGTCACAGAGAGTGCAGAGCGGAACGACGCGCCATACGGTTCGCGGACCAAACGGCTCTCGACGTACCGTTTCGACCCCGAAGTACACGACCAAGCAAGTCGATACTACCTTCTTATTGACTGACAACGTCAAGGTCCGGGCACCCGGTAATAAGCAAGCCGGTGTGACAGATATCAAGGCTGGCGAAACGGTCCATCTGTATCTGGCGGATGTACAGTCGGGCGTCACCGGGAAAAAACTGGAAACCCACCGCGAAGTCAATCGCATCGACATTGCGCATGCGGCGGCGGCCCCGTCCACCTCGAAGTAAGTCGTGTAACACCGCTGTGTCAGCTGACCGCATGCCGCAGCAGGTACGCCCGTTTGCTGGCCTGCGCGGTGCCCACCTGTCGCTCTTCCACCCAGACCACCACGAACGACTTACTGCTTCCCGAAGGGATGCGCACCTCGTCGCCATCGGCATAGCTGGGTGCGTTCGCCGTCAGCAGGCGCGTGCAGCCATCAAGGACGCCGGCCGATGGATCCAGTTCGATGTAGTGGGTAAACAGCAGTGTCCCGGCCAGGCCGTTGTTGCGGCCGCCAGGCATGTCGGCCACCAGTCGGCACGGTACGGCCGTCGCCAACGGCGTGGAGTCGCCGAACGGGCGGTAGATGTCGCACGTCGTCGGCAGCAGGGCCGCGGGAATCGCCATGGGTTGCTCCTCGATTACAATCGCGGTCCGCGATGAGTTGAAAGCAGCGACCGTACCGAATCGGGCATGGCGCTGTCGTCATCGCGACCATAGATCACGAAGGTGTCGCCGAACTTCTGCTGCATCACGTTCAGGAAGTTACGGCCGCTGTCGGTCTTCACCCGGCGGTACCAGCAGCCGACCAGGCGCGCCAGCGCTTCCTTCACATCGTCGGGCACTGCGCCGGTCGACACGGCGTAGACCACCTGCACCATGCGCGGCCCGCGCGTCCACGATTCGATCTCGCTGCCGGCCAGGCCGCGTTGAATCAACGGCACGAACGGCCCGTCGATCGCTTGAATCACGCCATGTTCGGCATGCACCACATAGCGGTCGTCATCAATGACAGTGTCGCTGCCGAACTCACGTGCTGGGTCAACCTTCACCGAAGTGACCGATGACACCGGCCAGTTCCGCAGATGCAGGAAGGAACTGCCGCCGGCGAAATACTCGGTGAAGGTGCCGCCGTCGAAGTCGCGCTCGCACCAGTTGCGGATGCATGCCTCTGCCGATTCCTGCAGCTTCGTCAACAGCGTATCGTCCCCGCTGCCGCTGATGCCCAGTCGCGTCTTGATGTTGGCGAGTGTGTCGAGGGACATGTCTTCCTCCGAAATTCGGAATGTGGAATTCGGAATGCGGAACGGAAACAGAGATCTCCCGGTTCTGAGTTCCGCATTCCACATTCCGCATTCCGCATTTGCTACACCGACTTCCTCTGCTGCCCGATCAGAACGCCGAGGACAAGCGATGGCGTCGAGCCGGCCACGGTGCGGTGATGGCGCACATAGCGCCTGGTACGCTCGAACGAGATCACTTGCAGGTTGCTCGCGGTCGTCACGGCCGTGAAGGTCGCGCCGCTGATATCAGTGAACGTCGAGTTGTCGGCAGACTCCTGGATCTTGCCGGTCAGTATCGCGCCACTGCCACTGATCGCACCGATCTGCTGAATCGCGAAGCAGCGACCGTCCCCCTCACCGAGATCGACGGCACTACCGGAGTCGGTTGTCGTCGCCGCGACCGGATATGGTGCCGCACCGAGGATCGCCTGGTTCTTGAAATCATGAAGCTGCGTGGACATGGGGTTCTCTTTGGTAGGGGTCAGGAAACAGGGGTGGGGGGGGGGGGGGGGGGGGGGGGGGAGGGGGGGGGGCAGAGGGCGAAAAAGAACAAAGAAACAAGGAAGAGG
>JBBQII010000021.1:0-15068 GCA_038324795.1 Gemmatales bacterium | reverse complement strand
CAAGATCGACGCGGAAACGTCGTTGGTGCTCGATCTCGAGTACGCTCGCACCTGGCTCGACATCGCCGGGGACGAGAACGACGAACTCAAACGCAACACGATGATCGGCCAGGCGAAGCGCAAGCTGGAAGCGTTCATCGCTGCCAACGGCAAGCATATTCTGGCACCGCAGGCCAATGTCGAACTGGCCCGGCTCAACGCCGTTGAAGGCAAGCAGTTGATCCGTAAAGCCCGCAAGTTTGAAGAGCCGAAGCAGATCGCCGCCGCCATGAAGCTGGCCCAGCCACCGCTGAAAGCGGCTGCGGACAAGTATCGCGCAACTGCCGGCATGATCGAAGCACAGTTGAAAACGCTGGATGCAAGCAAGTCCCCCGCGAACGACCGACTGCGAAAAGAACTGCTGGACTTCCAGACGACCGCTCAACTCGATGAAGGCATCACCATCTACTATCTGGCCGAGACGGTTGTCGGCGACGACACGAAAGACGTCGCCGCCCAGGGCAAGCTTTACAAGGACGCGCAGAAGATCTTCGAAAAGCTGATGTACTCCGATGAGAAGGCCCCCATCGCCTATATCGCGCGGGCCTGGTGTTCGCAGGCTCAGTTGAAGGGCGGCGATCCCGGCACGGCCGAAAAGACGATGAACGAACTGCTCAACAAGAAGAACGTACCGGTCGCGGCGGCAGGTCTGCGCGTCGGCCGGTATTTCAGCATTCTCAACTCGTTCGATAACTACGCCAAGCTCGAGAAAGACACGCTGGCGTGGCTGCAGGACTATGCCGCGTACCGCGATACGGCCGAAGGACTCGGTTGCCGCTACTACCTCGCCAAGGCCCGGGGGGCGCTGGGTTTTCCCGGTTTGAAGATCGACAAGAACATGAAGGTCATTGGCATCTCGCCGGCCGGCCGCGCGAAATTGGAAGAAGCCCAGCGCGGTTACAAGGAACTGGCCGACGGCGAAAACGAGTACTCCGAACGTTCGGCTCGCAACCGCGCCCAGATTCTGGTGACTCTTGCCGATGCCGATGGTAACGGCGATGCCCCGCCCGTCGCGTCGCTGCAGAACTTCGAACGCGCCTACCTGATGGCTCAGGTGCAGGTCGCCCGCTATGCCCAGTTCAAGAATGCCATCGGCATGACCCCGCCGTCCGATGAGGAGATCAAGAAGGAAGAACTAAAGCGTTACGGCAACGCCCTGCGTTACCTCGAGCATGCCCTGAAGATCGCCAATCAGACCAAAGAGACTGAAAAGGATGTTTTCGCCGCGCATCTGTTTCTTGTGGCCTGCTACAGCGAATTGAAGATGTACCCGCAGGCGGCTATTCTGTCGGAGCACCTGTCGCGCGAGTACCCGAAGATGCAGAAAGCATCGGTCGCGGGGTCAGTGTCGGTGCAGTCTTACAACCGAAGCCAGATTGAACTGAAGGGGCTGAAGGAAAAAGCCATCGCCGAGAGCGGCGACGGTGACGCGAAAGTGGAACAGTTCTGGGACGCCAAGTTCAAGGCAGATACCGAACGCATGCGTCGTGCGGCCGGGTATTTGATCAAAGAATGGCCCGGCGAAACTGCCAGCGACGAGGCCCGGCATCTGCTGGCGTTCTATGCCGCCCGCGAGAAGAAGTTCGACGAAGCCTACAAGGCTTACGCCGGCATCCGCAACGCGTACCCGGCAGTTCAGGCCGCCCGACTGGAGCTCGCCAGCGTCGTCTTCACCATGATCTACCCGACCGACAATCGTGATCCGTCAACCTTCAACCAGCGGTTGGCCGACAATCTGCGAACTTACAGCAAGCAATGGAAAGAGGCACTGGGCCTGCTGGAAGCAACCCCGGCACCGGAAGATGAAGCGTCGCTGACCGATGCATTGTGTTACATTAACAGCCGGCTGCAACTGGCTCGCATGTACCAGTTGGAAGGGACCGCAGCGAAGGCCGAGAAGGTATCGACTGATCTGTCGAAAGAGATCGGCCGATTTACAAAGCCGACCGCCGAGCAGAAGGCCGATCTGAGCATGAATGCGAAGACCGTCTCCCTCAGCGCCATCCGCGCCCAGGCAGTTGTCGACTACAAGAACGGCGATCATGCGAAGGTAGCCGAGCTGCTCAATCCCCGGATCGAAGAGATCAAGAAGGACTTCGCGAAGAAAACGCCCGAGGAATCGATCCTGATCCAGCGGCTTCGCAAGACGCAGCGAGACACGGTGACGCTGGCCCTGCAAAGCTGCGTGCAGGATCAGAAGATCGATCGCGCCGGCGAACTGCTCGACCTGCTCGAAGCCAGCGGCGGCAGCGTCGAAGAACAGATGGGGACATTGCAGACGCTGGTCAACAACGTCCGTTCTCAGCTCGATGAACTCGACGCGGTCATCAAGAAGGCAACCACCGACAAGAATAAGGCCGAGGTCGATGCGAAAACCGCTGAAGCGAAGATCCTGAAAGATGGCTTCACGAAACTCCTGCAGAAGTTGATTGCCCGGGGAAGCGTGCTGCCGATGAAGATGAAGCTGTTTCTCGCGCAGGGGCTGGTGGGCGTCGAGGCGTATGCCCAGGCGACGGCGGAACTCGTGGAGTTCCGGAAGATCCCCAAACTGGCGATGCCGGTCGAGCCGGCCGGCAATCCAAACGACGAACAGACTGCCAAGTACAAGCGGGAACTCGAAGACTTCGCGGGTTACGACAAGTATCAACGGCAGGCGCAGTACATGCTTGCCCGCACCTACTGGAAGTCGAAGGACTATCAGAAGGCACTTGCCTTGTTCGCTGAAATGACCGGGCCGTTGAGTTCCAAGGGACCGACGCCGAAGGACAAACAGGGCTGGGCATACCCCAGCCTGCAGGTTCGCAAGGACAAGGCGATGATGCTCGAAGAGATGGCGCTGGCTGCTCCGGAAGCCGATCGCATGCGTCGCTGGGGCGAGGCCGTGCAGGAGTGGATCGGCATCGCCAAGACGTTCTCGCCGCAATTGGTACCGATCCAGCAGAACCTGAAGCCCGAAGACGAAGCGCGTAAATTCCTGTTCATGGCGCTCGTCGCCCCCCGGGCGGACGATGACGAAACCGATTTCACCGTCATGCGGATCCCGCTGATTTGCATGAACTACGGAGCCCTGTTGACGGAGGAGCGTGAGAACGCCGCCAGGCTGGCTCAAGAGACCGCCGTCAAGCGCGAACGCTACTTCGATTTGTACTTTGAGCAGAAGCGCTGTTCGGTGATGGCGTTCAGCAAAATCGGCCCGGCGGCCGTGAAGGGCAGTGCCGCTGACTTTCAGCAGAAGTTCGTCGACTTCGCCAAACAGTTCAAGGACTTGCAGTCTAAGGAAAAGAACCCCGACCTGCCGGCCGAACTCAAGACGCGCATCAAGCATCTGGTCGATACGGTTCCCGAATTGAAACGCGAGTACGACAAACCGTCCGGCTGAGCTTGTTGCAGCGAATATGAATCACCCGAAATCGATCGCCCTCTACAAGGATTCGCTTCATGATCACGCGTTTCACTGCAGGTCTGGTGCTGGCCGGGCTGATGTTGGTAATCGTCGGCGACACTTTGGTCGTCGGGCAGGACAAAGTCGAACGCCGCGACCGCAAGACCGACAAGAATGTGATGGTCACCGGCAAGATCAGGGAAGAAAGCTCGACGGGCTTCAAAATGGTGGTGGGCGGCAAGGAAGAGACGATCCCCGCAGGGGACGTTGTTCGCGTCTTTTACGACGATATGCCCGCCGGCTTGAAGGTCGCGTACACCAACCTGTTCCTCAACGAGGAGAAGGAAAAGGACCCGGCGAAGCTCCTCAAGGATTACCAGGACTTTTTCCTGAAGGCAAATGCGACCCAGGGCGTCAGCGCCCCGGCGAAACGTTACCTCGACTACCGCATCACGATGCTCAAGGTCGCGGCCGCCGCCGACAACGACGACACCAAAGGGGACGCAATCGGCGAGGCTCGCCGGGCACTCGAGAACTTCGCCACGACGTACAAAGCAGGGTGGGAAGTGCCGTTCACCAATCGGCAGCTGGCGAAGATGCATCTCGACCGGCAGGACTATGAGAGCGCGATCAAGATCCTCAACGATCTGGCCGCATCGCCGGCCGTGTCCGACGACTTCCGAAACGAGGCCGACCTGATGCTGATCGACGCCATGTTCCAATCCGATAAGACCGAGGCGGTCACCGCCAAGATCGACAAGGCCCTTGGCGATGCCAAAACAACCGAAGCCCAGAAGGCCCGCTTCCGCATCTACAAGATCGGTCTGGAAGCCCAGGCCCCCAACTCCAAACTCGAAGAAACGATCAAGAAGCTGGATGACGTGATCGCCAAAACACCGGAACCGGGCACGAAAGCCCTGGCTTACAACATCATGGGAGATGTCTACGCTCAGCGTTCGATGCCGCGCGATGCGATGTGGTCGTATCTGTGGGTCGATGTCGTCTACTCACAGGACAAGGCCGAGCATATCAAGGCCGTGACCAAACTGCTGAAGTACTTCAAGGACGAGAAGGACAACGAGAAGGTCCAGATCTATCGCGAGAAGCTGGCACGGATCAAGTAACGCAATCAATCACGACGAGCAGGGGGCATCAGCCCCCTGTTCTTTTCGCTGAAGGGCTCCACATGTTCCTGCGACTGATACTGGCGTCGTTCGTCATCGCCCCCGGTGTTGTCATGTCCGCCGACCCGGTCCCGGCTAAGCCGATCGCCGAGAAGAACGAACTTCTCTTTTCCGATGACTTTGAAGGAGCCGAACCGGCGAAGGCATGGCATCGCGTGGTGCCGACGTTCGTCGTCGAAAAGGGGCTGCTCAAAGGCACGCAGACACGCGACAAGGACATGCCCACGGCCGATGGCAAAGGCGTCGTCAAGGCTCACGCCGCGGTGCACGGCTTGGAAATCCCGACAAAGGACAGCGTCGTTGAGGCGCGCATCCGCTTTGACGGAGCAACGATGATCGACGTCGAGTTTGACGATCGCAAGTTCACCGGTGCCCATTACGGCCACCTGTGCCGCGCCCAGATTCGACTCAACGGCGTCACGCTCATTGATGAGCGCGACGGCAACATGCGAAACGACATCTACGAGATGAAGAAAGACCCCGCGAAAAAGGCCGAGGTCGCCAAACTGCTGATGGGCCGCAGCGTGACCTACCCGGTGAAACTCGATACCGGCAAGTGGTACAACCTCGCGGTCGAGACCGTCGGCGAGGAGATGCGCGTCAGCATCGACGGCAAGCCGGTCGGCTATCTGAAGTCATCGGGCATCGCCCATGCGACCAAGTCGAAGATCGAGTTCGGCGTCGCCGGCAAGGATGGCAGCATCGACGATGTGAAGGTCTACAACGCCGTACCCGCGGCGAAGTAAGAGGACGTCATCGAACTGCCCGGGATCAATCGAAAATCGAGTGGCAACGGTGCAAAGTTCCGTCGGTCCGCAACCGTATCACGCTCATGTAGCGATCTGCCGCGCGTCAATTGTCCGGGTACTGAAGTGATGCTGTGGCGTTGAACACCTCTGTTCCCGTCAAGATTCATGAAGAAACACTGCCCGGGCTGCAATCGTAAGACTTTCCTTCGCGCCTTCGCGCTCTGGCTGTCGGTCGCGGTTCTGAACCTTCAGGTGGGGAAAGGCCAATCGGTGCCGCTCAAGGCGCCCGTCGGGACCGACTGGTTGAAGAAGTAAGCCTGCACCGTCTCGAAGCAATCGCGCACGGCGATGTCGCTGCGGACAAACCAGTCAGGCATGCCTTCAAACACATCCATCCTTGCCAACGCGTCGTCGTCAACGGCCCAGAGTTCGCCGGTGATTTCCTCGCCGTGATCCTGATCCAGCACCAGTCCCGGGTGCCAGCCGAGCGCGTACATTCGGTACAGCGGCATTGTGGCCGCGTCGCCGCGGAACTCCTGTCCCGCGAGGAAATGGTGGTTCTTCTGGCCTCGCTTCAACGTGCCGTAAAGGAAGAGAATTGTTTTGCTCATGGTACCGGGGAGCGTTTTCGTTCGGGAGAGTTACAGCCATTATACTCTCCCGAGGGGGGCATGCCGTGGTCGAAACCGGCAATGCGCCAATCCCTGAAGGTAGCCGGCGACATGAGGGAGTTCCCGAAGGACAAGGAACCAGCGGCAATGGTAAATCGCAGTTACCGCGAGCACTGGGGCACGCCGAAGGTGGGTCTGATGGAAACCGATCAGTAGTCGCCGAGCACTTCACCGCCATTGCGCGTACCGAGTGCCAGCCACGTCTGGGCTGCGACACTGCTGGTGACGAAGCGGACCGACCCGTCCATCAGAAGACAGTTCACCCCGCGAGGATGATAGCTCCGGCTGGTGATCACTGCATAGGTCGGCATATTGGTCGTTTGCCCTTCGCGCATGCTGTTGAAGTCGATATCGTATTCGACGCCTCCGGAAGAATACGCACATTTCGTGTTGGGGGGGAACGTCGTTGTCACGCCTGATTGGTGCACACGGGCATCCACCCATTCCGTATGGCCGCTGTTCGACTTGAAGTCGCCGCCCCATGCACCGATCGTTCCGGGATTGGTGGGGCGTGCCGTGCCGACTGCCGACGGATTTCCACTGTTGCGTAAGTACGGTGTATATGCCTTGACCTCCGACATCGCCAGCGTTTGGCTGGATCCGTCCGCGAATTCGCCCACGGTAGTACCGCGGTTTACGACAAACGCACCGTCCCCGCCGGTTCCCGTACCGGCGGCGTCCGGCATATAGATGAACCACGATCCCGCATTGGCACCATAGGTCAGGGGATAGTGTGTAAGCGATCCGTCCACTCGCTTCCGGTCGTTCACATCACTCGGGCAGACCAACAAGGCCACGCGCTTCTGCGTGACGGCCGGTTGTGCCGTGTACGTCGTCGAGAATTCGATTAATCGCTGCAGATTCTCCTGCTCGACAAACGGCAACAGCTTTGACGGAAAACTCCAGGCGGCTCCGGTGGTGCCGATCGGGTAGTCGCCCAGCGACGGATACGCCGAACTGGCGACTTCATACCCGTGAATGGCCAAACCCAGCTGCTTCAGATTGTTGCCGCACTTAACGCGGGCGGCAGACTCACGCACCCTCTGGACGGCCGGGAGCAATAGGCCGATCAGCACTGCAATAATCGCGATCACCACCAACAGTTCGATCAGAGTAAAACCGGTGTGAACGCGTGCGCTGGTCTGGTTTGATCGCATTCAAAAACGCTCCGCCTGGGGGGCGAACTTGGGGTACACTGGGAGGAAGTTAAGATCGAGACTCGATCTCAACAAGGTAGGCTGTTGCGTACGGCTTTCAACAGGAAAAATGAGAGAACAAGTGGCAGACATGAAAAAAGGTGAGCGGAACAGACGTTCCGCTCACCTAAGAAATTCGGTAATTTGTGTGTAAACCCTTTTACTTCATCACGTTTCGCTTGATGACGTACTTGTCCTTGTTGTCGGCCAGCCACTTGGTGGCAGCGGTTTCCAGATTCTTGTTGAAGTCCTGACCCTTAATTAATTTCGGCTGGGCATAACCATCTGCCGGCAGCAGACCCAGTTGCGAAAAAGTCCCTTGCAGGGTTACGCCATTGGCGTCGGGCTGGTTCCACTTCAACTCGCTCATTGCTGTCAGAATCAGTTTGCTTTCCTCCGCGTCGATCGGCTCTTTCACCAGCTTGGCATTCGGCTTGGAGGTGAATGATCGATAGCGCTGCAGCAGCAGGTTGGCGGCAAATGCCCGGTCAGCGGCTTCTTTGGCCTTCAGTGCCGACTTCGGATCTTCGAAGATTTTCAGGGTCTTCTTCACCGTCGTCAACTGCTTGTCGTAGTCGGGTGCCGATTTGTTCAGTGGTTGTGCGAACTGCTGCATCACGTAAAAGTCGCCGTCCGGGTGCTTGCTGACAAAGAAGCAGCCTTCCTGCCCCGCCGTCAACGCGACAACCGGGCTCGGGATGCGTGCAATGGCCGGGCGAATGTTCGGCTGAGTGCTCAGGGGCGGGGCCACCCCGCCGCCATTCGTCTGGAAGCCGATGCGGAGAGTCGTCACGCCCTTGCCGCCCAGGATCGCGTCGTCAATCTTCACTACGGCAATCTGGTATTCGACCTTTTCGGCCGCGCCGGGGAAAGGCATTGCCTTTGTCGGCTCTTTTTCAATCTCGACGACCTTGCCGACGACAACCACTTCCGCGGTCTGTGCCTGCAGTTGGGCCGGGATGTCGGCCGGCAGCGCCACACGCAGGGCCTTGGCCATCGACGTGAAGCTCAGCGGAAGGATGATCGCGATCGACGCGATGGCGAATTTGAACATGCGATACATAAGTAAACCTCTTGGTTGGTAATGTGTTTGGGAGATAATGCCGGTTGGACTCAGGACGAGACAGACCGTCTTTCGGATTGTGGACTTCGGGAATTTATCCGGAAATCGGCCGAGATGCGACTGGACGGTTCAACAGTTGTCTCAATGCCTGTTCGAGATCGTCATATTGGAACCGATAGCCGTGCCGGATGGCCTGTTGCGGGATGACTCGCTGGCCGCGGGTGGCGACCGCGGCCACTTCGCCAAGCAGCACTCGAAGCGCAAAACGTGGTACGGGCAGCCAGCAAGGGCGTTTCAGCACCTTGGCGAGTGTCTTGCTGAAGCCCCAGTTGGTCTGCGGTTCGGGGGCTGTGGCGTTCATCGGGCCATGAAGACTGTCCGACGACAACGCATGGCGGATCATACCGGTCAGGTCGTCAATGTGGATCCAACTGATCCACTGCTTGCCGTCGCCGACGGGGCCGCCGATGAACAACTTGAACGGCAGCAGCAATTTCGACAGGGCGCCGCCATCGGGCGCGAGAACCATGCCGATACGGGGATGCACGACGCGAACGCCGGCTGCCCGGGCCGGGTCGGCGGCGGCTTCCCACACGATGCAGATCTTCGCGAGGAAATCGCCGCCCGGCGCGTCGCTCTCGACCAGTTCCTCATCCTCATGAGGGCCATAGTAACCGACGGCCGAGGCACTGATCAGCACTTTCGGGCTGCCCTCGTCGCGACGGGGGTGTTCCGCCATGCGTGCCGCGATCAGCCTCGTCGGCTCGACACGACTGTCGATCAACCGCTGCTTGAACTTTGCCCGCCAGCGACGGGCAAACACATTCTCACCGGCCAGATGGATGACGGCGTCGCACCGATCGAGTTCGTTCAACCAGGGACCGGGCGAAGCAGGGTCGCCCCGCAGTGTCAGAACTCGATCCGGAAATCCGGGTGAGTCGCGACGGCTCAGCGCGAGCACTTCATGCCCGTCGCCGAGCAGTGCAGGCAACAGTCGGGAGCCGACCAGACCGGTTGCGCCGGTGACCAGTATCCGCATCAACAACCTCGCCGGTCAAACAAAGGCGAACACTGCCCGGCAGCATGATCGGCCGGGCGATCGGTTACTTCTTGCCGAGCGGTGCGAGAACGGCGGCGATATCCTTGATGATATCCTGCCCGCCGTCGACCTTGGTCGCGATGCGGAGCATTTCACCCTGAACCTTCTTCTGCACCTCTTCCATCTTCGGCTTGTACTTCTTCTCGAGTTCATCCTTCTTGGCACCCTGCGGTTCGCCGATCTTGTCGATGCGGGTCTTCAGGTCCGCCAGCTTGTCGCCGGTCTTCTTCAATTCGATCTTCGCCTTCTCGGCCGATTCCTTGTCCTTGATCGAGGCGAGCACATCGGCGAAGCCGCTGAAGGTCTTGATCGCATCTTCGGCCAGGTCGTCGTGCGTATCCTGAGCCCGTCCGGGCAGCGTCCAGACGAATGCCAGCACTGCCGTCAGGAGAACCTTCTTCATGAAATGCTCCAGCATGTTTCGGGGTAGGGGGCCAAGTCACTTGGCCTTTCTGAGCAGTATAGGGAGCCCGCCTCTTGCTCACCTGTGGAAAACCGCACCGGCACAGCAGATTTTCAACGCAGGGTGATCTCGTACCGAATGTGGTTGGCCATGATCTTCTCCGTGCCTTTCGGCACCGTGTTAACGAGAAGCCCCCTGCCGTCCCGCAACGTATACTCGAACGGCTTGCCTGTCACGGGATCGACCGGTAATGGCAGCTTGATATCGCCCGGCGTTGCCGGCAACTTGCCGTCGTGCGCGGCCGCGTGCAGGCGAATCGCTTCGACAACCTGCAGCATCGCGAACCGCTGATCGAGCCGGGCCTGGGCCGCACGCACCTTGCGGACGGCGGCACTCAGGCTGCTGGCCAGAATGTCCTCAATGTCAGTCAGTTTCGCACTCTCGGTTCTTTCCATTGCTTCATCGGCCTGCCAGAACGGAAGGGCCGCCCACTTGGCCATGTCATCGCGAAGGACTTCCTGTCGGAACAACAACCGCAGAAAGATCACCTGGCCCGGCGGGTATTGCTTCACTTTCGCCTCGGGACAGCCCAGTTCGATCAGATTTTGTTGCGATTTCTGCAGCCACGCGGCATCTTCGCTTCGGGCCTTCACCCAGCGCTCCGCATCGGCAAACGCCTCTTTCGTGTTCAACATGCCGGAATTTCCGCGCACTTTCGCAATGATCTGTGCGATGTCGTCATCACTCCAGACACGGGAAGGATCGGTGAAGCCGGCGAACTCGCTGCGGACAAACACCCGTTCCCCTTGCAGCGCCTGCCGGACGTCGACCAGCGAGGACGGCAACTGCACCAGCGCCCAGTACAGGTTGGGCGCGCCCGGCTGCTGGATCAGCTTTTCGATCGTGCCGATCGTCTGCTGCGCGATGGCGATGCCGACCAGGTTGCCGATCAGCGTGGGATGTTCGCCGAGACACTTCGCCAGGGCGAGATTCGTTTGAATGGTCCGGATCGCATCGTCGAACTTGCCGGCCTTGACTTGGCCGCGGGTGCGGACCTTCAACACTTGCGACAGTGAACGAAGCTGTTGAATGTCCGGCAGCAGCAGATTGATGCCGTCGCTTTTCAACTGCTGCAAGATCTGCCAGTCGCACCCTTCCAACCGGGCCGCGTACAGGGCTTGCCTGGCCGATGTGCCGCCGTAGTTCTCCGCGTCTTTCGGCAGATCTGCCAGCGGGCAGGTCAGCCATTTGGTCCGGTCCTCGACCAATTGCTTATCGTGGTACAGAACATTCTGCTCCATGAAGCACTTGTAGAACGCCTGCACCGAATTGCCCGGCTTCTTGTCGAGCAGGTCGGGCAGCAGCAGGAACTTGAGCGCCGGCTTCGGCTCGCCCTGCGGCGAAAGCGCGAGTTTCGTGACCGGCAACTGTTCCTGTCCCATGACGGGCAGTGCCCACAGCAGCGCGCAGCATAACGTCAGTAGTCGCATGACAACGGCTCCCTGGAAAAGAATAGACTCAATCGATGACGACGGAAGAGATCGACTTGATCGTCCAGATCGGCTCATCAGGCAATACTGCCGGCACGGCAATGATCGGCGGCAACGCCTCCGGGTCGGCCGTGCGCAGGGCTTTCACATAAATCGACGGCGCCGGTAGCGACTCCACCGTGGGCGTACCCGGCCGAGGCGTCGAATCGACAACGACTTCCACATCTCGTGTGCGCGGCCCGTTCAACAGAAGCACCAGTGACACGCACTGCGTGATCGCGAACAGGCCCGCCAGCGCCGGCCAGATTCGCCGGGGCTTCACCGATGCCCGCCCGGCGGCGAACAGCATCGCATCGCGATCGAGACTCGCGCCGGATGGCTTCAACGAACCGAGTCGGCCGGGAAGTGTATCGTTCATGGCACCCTCAGTTTCTCGCGCAGCCGATCAAGCCCTGCCTGGTAGTGGCGGTATGCGGTACTCGCCGACGTGCCCGCCAGTGCCGCGATCTGCTCGAACGTCAGCCCGCCCCACAGATGGGCAACGATCACTTCCCGCGCTTCCAGCGGCAGCGACTGCAATGCATCGGCCGCGGTCGCGGCATCCAGTCCCTCGATATCCGCCTCGGCAAACCATGCGGTCGAGCGGGCAACAATCTGCTCACGCCGCGTTCGGCGATGCTGCAACTTGCCCGCATCAATGGCTGCGTTGCGAACGACGCGGTACAGCCAGGGAACGACCTCCGCCGGCGGAGTGCGTTGCCCGGCCAGTTTCACAAACGCATCTTGCACCAAATCCCCGCCCGACGCGCCCCACTGCCGAGCGTAAAGAAGCAGCGCCGGAGCGTGAGCATCGAACAGATTCGCAAGCTGCATCGGGCTCATCGAAGGAGAAGACGACAGGAGGGGGCGGACATTCCAGAAAAATGCCGAGTGGAAATCGTCATCGAACAACCCAAGATTTGGTAAGCGAGACACGACCAGGTTCCGCCGCGCGGCTCGCCCATGATTTCGAGCGTTCCTTATCGCGCACTTTCTCATTCCTTCAGCAGGGCTTCAATCCGCGCGGTCATGGCTGCAAACCCCTTGTCGCCCAGTTCGCCGTTCCATTTTTCGCGCACTTTGCCCGACTTGTCCACCAGATAAACGCAGGGCCAGTACTCGTTGCCCCATGCTTTCCAGGTCGCGCCGGAATTGTCGACGGCGACGGCAAAGGTCAGCTTGTTGTCCCTGATGCGATCTTTCAACCGGCTGATGCTCTTTTCGCCGTCGAACTCCGGGGTGTGAACGCCGACCATGCGAAAATCACGATGGTCTTTGAACTGCTCCATCCATTTCCGGTAGTGCGGGTAGTTATGAACGCAGTTGATGCAGCCGTTGGTCCAGAAATGAACGACGACGACGGACTTTTTCAGGTCCGCCATTTTCAGCGGCTTCTCGTTGAGCCATTCCGTGATCTCCACGAATTCAGGTGCCTGCCTGTCGACGACATCAGGCGCGTTCACCGCGGGAACGGCAGTCGGGTTAACCATGAACAGCCAGAACGCCCCCGTGCAGACCAGGCCGGCGAATACCGGGATCGCGATCGTTCGCATGACAATCTCCTTGTGATTCAGGCTTCAACGACGACTTGATCCTGACAACGTGCCTGACAGGCCAATACAACGCCGTTGGCCCGGTCGCTCGCATCGAGTGCGTCGTCGGCATCCATTCGAACGTTGCCGGAAATCACGCGGGTCTTGCATTGTCCGCAGACTGCGGCACGGCAGTCGTAGGGCAGCGCGATTCCATGCGCCTCGGCAATCTCGAGAATGGTGCGCCCCATCAGGTCAGTGACCCGCTGGCCCGATCGCGCGAACTCCAACGTTGCCATGCCTGCCGCGACATGGTCAAACGCGGCGGTATTCGCCTCAACCGTTCCGCGACTGGGGAAAGCGAACGATTCGTGATGGATTCGATCGTCGGCCACTCCCTGTTCTTTCAACAGGGCAATCAACGGATCGGTCATCTCCGTGGGGCCGCAGAGATGGATGCGGCCATTCGCATCCTGAGCGAGTACTTCGCGGATCAGTTCGGCTGTCACTCTGCCGCGCCGGCCTGTCCAGGCGGGGGCGTTCTCACGGGTCAGCGTCGTCGTTGTCCGCAGATTCGAATGCCGGGATTGCAACTCATCAAGTTCGCGTCGGAAGATCAAGTCCGCTTCCGTGCGGGCAGAGATCAGCAGATGAATCGGTCCCGGCCACCCGCGATCGGTCAGATAGCGCACTTTGGCCATCAGCGGGGTGATCCCAACTCCTCCCGCGATCATGACGATCGATTCCGCCTCATTGCCTGTGAAGATGAACCGGCCGGCGGGGGCGCTGATGGCAATCAGGTCGCCTTCGTGAAGTTGATCGTGCAGGTGGCGGGAAACAAGTCCGCGTTCCTCTCGCTTCACGGTGATTTCCGCAAAGTGGCCTCGCGATGGCGGCGATGCGATCGTGTACGATCGCCGCACGGGCTTGCCTTCGATATTCACCGTGAGGGTGAGATACTGACCCGCCTGATGCTCGAACGGCAAGGGACCTCCGGCCACGGGGACGAAGCGGAATGTCTTGACTTCGTGCGTCTCCTTAAAGATTCGAGCGACGCGCATCGATCCCTGCCAGTTGCGGGGCTTGCCGACGGCGACCGGCTTCGCGGTTCGCAACTGTCTGGAATCGCGATTCAGTTGCAGATAGCGGGCAGTCATCCGGTATACGAAGAGAACTCCCAGGATGCCGAGTGCGATCAGCGGACGTGTGGCATCCGCCTTGACGAGCAGGAAGAAATGCAGGCCGCCGGCAATCGCCGCGAGATAAGCGAGCTTATGCAGCAGTTTCCAGCGCCTGCCGCCGAGCCGTCGGATCATGCCGTCGGTCGAGGTGGCGGCCAACGGCACCATCAACAGCAGGCCGATGAAGCCGATCAGAAGATAGAGCCGCATGCCGATTTCCGAGACGGTATCGACAAGACTCGCCGCCTGATCAAACCAGAAAAAGATGTTGAAGTGAATCGCGGCATACGCAAAGGCACTGACGCCCATCGATCGGCGAAACGTGCCCAGCCAACTTCGCTTCGCGAGGCGGGCAAGCGGCGTGACGGTCAGCGACAGCAGCAGAAAAATGATCGACAGCAATCCGGTGGTCCGGATCGCGAAGTTGACCGGGTTCGCGCCCAGATGATTGCGCGATGCATCCCACGCCAGCAGCAGCGCGGGCACGGCACAATTAAGTACGACAACACGTTTGGTGAATCGTGATACGATCATGAATCTGATTTCGTCTCAGTAGTTGGCCCGTAGATCCATGCCCTGATAGAGATGCGCCACCTGTTCGGCATAACCGTTGAAAGGCAACGTCGGCCGTCGGCCCGATTCACCGAGCCGCTGTTCTGTATCCTGGCTCCAGCGCGGATGAGCCACCGCTGGATTCACATTCGCGAAGAATCCGTATTCGCCCGGCGCCTGCCGATTCCAGCTGGTGGGCGGCAGATCTTCCGTCAGCGTGATTTTGACGATCGACTTGATCCCCTTGAAGCCGTACTTCCAGGGGACGATCAGACGCAGCGGCGCGCCATTCTGGGCAGGTAGCGTCCGCCCGTACAATCCCAGGGCAATGATCGTCAGCGGGTGAATTGCCTCATCGAGCCGCAAACCTTCCACGTAGGGCCAGTCGAGGACGTTAGCGCGCTGCCCGGGGAAGCGTGCGGGATCTTTTAGCGTTTCAAACGCTACGTACCGGGCGCTGCCCATCGGCATCACGGCGTCGATCACTG
>JBBQII010000020.1:0-15134 GCA_038324795.1 Gemmatales bacterium | reverse complement strand
GCGGGCCCTGGTGATGCCGAGCTTCGCGGAGAACCTGCCGGTGGCGATGATGGAATCGCTGGCGATGGGCCGACCGGTGCTGGGAACTTACATTGCAGGGGTTCCGGAACTGGTGGAGGCGGGCCTGAACGGCTGGATGGTGCCGCCGGGCAATGTGGACTTGATCGCCCGCGCGATTGTCGCCATCCTGAATGCGACGCCGGCCGAATTGACGGCGCTGGGCTTGGCCGGTGTGCAGCGCGTACGCACGATGCACGATGCGAGTAAAGAGGCAGCGAAGCTGAAGGCGCTGTTTCAAGCAAATGCATTCGTCCCGTGAAGCCGCGGAGCGGAGCGCTCGCCCGAGCGATCCGCTCCGCGGCTTCACAGTGAGTATGGTTTTGTTGGTTCCGGAGACATCGATCCATGCGTTTCCTGATCGCGACTTGCATTGTGATTGCGGCAGCGGGAACTTCAACCGCCCAAGTCGAACGCTACGAACTCGGCCTGCGCCTGCGCGCATTTGAGAAGGACTGGGACAACACTCCCGCCGCCGACGCCCGCAAACGAGCCATCGCCCCGCTGCAGCAGGCGATGAAGTCGTTCTTCTCCTTCAACTTCAGCAGCGCCGCCAAGGCCCTGGATTCGGCCCGGCGATCGCTTGAAGGTGCGGACAATGTCCCGTTTCCCGTTCGGTGGGCCGACGCGCTGTCGATCCAGCCGGCCACGCGTTTCTTCGATCGGGAGCAACCGGAACTGGTCGTCAACATCAAGCCGTTTTACAAGGTCGAAGGCGACGTTCCCGCGAAGACGGTGTTGCGGCTGACATGGGGCAACGCCAAACCGATTGACGTTCCCCTGTCCGGATCGACAGCCTCAGCCACCCTGAAAGAAATTCCGGCCAACGGCGACCACATTCTCGGTGTCGAGGTACTGATCGACGGCAAGCCGGTTGTCACGAGGTCTGTCGGCGTCAGCGTCGTCGAGCTTCGTGACGAACGACTGAAATTGTTGAAAAAGGCGGCAGACTCGATCGATATGCCGACAACCGTCGAGCAGCACTCCCTCAAGAGCCTGACGGCCCTGCTGAGCAATCTCGCGGACAAATCGATCTACGAGACTGACTACCCTGCCGCGCGGTTACTGGCTGAGGCCGAGGCACTGCTTGCCGCCATTCGCAAAGAAACACCTTACTACACGCGCGATCGTGCCGGGCAGTTCTGGTTGACGCTGCCGACCGACAAGACGACGACCCCGGTCCGGCTGTTTGTTCCCGAGAAGCTTATCAAAGGAAAGCCCGTGCCATTGCTCATTGCCCTGCACGGCATGGGCGGCAGTGAAAACCTGTTCTTCGACGGTTATGGCGATGGCATCACTCGCAAGTTGTGCGAGAAGCACGGTTGGCTCATGGTCTCGCCGCGTGTCGGCGGCGCGCTGGGCTTCGGCAGTACGCCGCCTGTCGGCGCTGTCATCGATGCCCTGAGTGAACGCTATCCGGTCGATCCGAAACGGATCTACATCGTGGGCCATTCCATGGGGGCCGCCCACACAGCGCAAGTGGTCCAGCAGATCGGCGATCGCCTGGCCGGGGCCGCCATGCTCGGCGGTGGCGGCCTGATGAAGAAACCTGAAGCGGCTGCCAACGTCCCGATTTACATCGGCTGCGGCAAGGCCGACTTCGCGCTGACCGGTGCGACCGCCCTGAACGCCGCACTTGAAAAAGCGAAGCATGCAAAACTTCGCTTCAAGGTGTACGATGATATCGAACACCTGACGATCGTCCGCGAAGCGATTGAGGATGTCTTTCTATTCTGGAAGTGATGATGCAGTCCATTCCACTTACTCGCCGTGCCATGCTCAGCCGCTGTGCCAACGGCTTCGGGGCGGTCGCCCTGTCGGCCATGATGGCGGAGCGTGCTTCCGGGGCCGTGATCCATCACTCGCCGAAGGTTCGTCAGGTCATCTTTCTGTACATGGATGGCGGCCCCTCGCAGATTGACACGTTCGACTACAAGCCGGCACTCGCCAAGTACGACGGCAAGGACCCGCATTCAGTCTTTAAGGTCGAGCCGACACAATTCAACAGCATCGGCAAGGTGATGGCGTCGCCCTGGAAGTTCGCTCAGCACGGGCAGTGCGGCCGCTGGGTCAGCAGCCTGTTCCCGCATCTGGCGACCTGCGTTGACGATCTGGCATTCGTGCATTCGATGGTGTCGAAGTTTCCCGAGCACACGTCGGCCAACTACTTCTTGCACACCGGTTCCGGCCTGCAGGGTCGGCCGAGCATGGGTGCCTGGATGGGCTATGGCCTGGGCAGCGAGAACCGCAATCTCCCCGGCTTCATCGTTCTCAACGGCGGGCTGATCCCGCCCGGCGGGCTCGACAACTTCAACAGCGGCTTCCTTCCCGCGGCCTTTCAGGGGTCCGTGTTCCGCTCCGCCGACCCGCCGGTGTCGAACATCAACCGCCTTGAAGCGACAGACGCCGACCAGCGGGCGAAGCTGGCCCTGATGCGGCAACTCGATCGCGGCGTGGCCGATCACCTTGGCCATGCGGACGAGATCGAGTCCGCCATCGCCAACTACGAAACCGCGTACCGGATGCAGTCGGCCGTGCCGGAGTTGATGTCGATACAAAGTGAATCGACAGCGGTCAAACAACTGTACGGCATCGAGCATCCGTACAAGCCGACGCAGACGTTCGGCCGGCAGTGCCTGATCGCCCGGCGGTTGATCGAACGCGGGGCCCGCTTCATTGAACTGACCGTGCCATCGCTGGGGCACGACCGCTGGGACCAGCACGCGAACCTGCGCAAAGGACATGAAGACAACTGCCGGGCCGTCGATCAACCGATCGCGGCGCTGCTCAAGGATCTGAAAAGCCGCGGATTGCTCGAAAGCACTCTCGTCGTGTGGGGCGGGGAGTTCGGCCGCACACCATTCGCACAAGGCGCTGATGGCCGCGACCACAATCAGTTCGGCTTCACGATGTGGTTCGCGGGCGGCGGCATCAAACCCGGTATGTCCTACGGGGCAACCGACGAGTTCGGCTACAAGGCCGTGGCCGGGCGAACGGAGATCCACGACCTGCATGCGACGATGCTGCACCTGTTGGGCATCGATCACAAGAAACTGACATTCCGCTTCGGCGGGCGCGATATGCGCCTGACCGACGTGCATGGTGAACTGATCGCGGATATCCTGGCGTGATTGAATCGCGCAGCCAGTTCCTGATAATGACATGAAGGAACAAAGGAACGGGACGCTGGTCATGGCTGCTGCCGGAACCGCTGTTGATGCCGCAGCCGGCGGGCCAGGGCTCGATGCGTTGACACGGCACAATATCCGTGCTGAGACGTGCTTTTCCGCCTTCAACGGCATCTACATGGGGCTGGCCATTCTGGCGGCCCCGGTGGTCGCCCTGACTGGCGTGCAGGCCAATCCGCTTCAACTGACGATCCTCGTGGCTGCGTTTCCCATCGGCGTGTTCTTCGGCCCGTTCTGGGCCGGCGCGGGCCGGCGTATGGGGATGCAGCGGTTGGTCACGCATCTGGGGTTCTGGGCGAACGTACCGCTGTTCCTGATCTTCTGGGTGCATGACGCGTGGGCGTTCACGCTGCTGGTTTCCCTGAGCCAGATCCTGAACTCCGGCATGCGCATGGGCCAATCCAGCCTGTATCATGTGCTTTATCCCCGGCTGATCCGTGGACGGGTATTGGGCAAACTGACGTTCTGGACGTTTCTGACGATGGTCCCTTCCATTCTCGTTACCGGCTGGTTGCTGGACATGAGCCGGGAGATGTATCGCGTGCTCTACCCGCTGGCGGGGTTGTGCGGCATCGTCGGCTGTGCGTTCTACCACACGATGCATGTTCCCGCCCAACATTCGCTGTCGTCGGCCGGCACGCGTACGATCCGCGGCAACGTGCGGGCCGTGCAGCAGATTCTCGCACGTGATCGCGCGTTCCTGTTCTTTCAAGGGGCGTTCTTCCTGTCGGGCTCGGCCTTTTTCATGTCGACGCACATTGTGCTGTTGCTTGTCAGCGATCGGTTCGAGTTGTCCGCGTTTGAACTGGCGCTGTGGATGACCGTGGTCCCGCAACTGATGCTGGCGCTCACTTCGCCCATGTGGGGACGTGTGCTCGATCGCATCGGCATCGTGCATTGCCGGCTGTTGCTGGCAATCGTGCAATCGGCATCGCTGGCGAGTTACTGGGTCGGCATCGTCGGCGGTAGTGCGCCGTTCATCTATGCCGGCAGTGTCTTTCTGGGAATGACGAACGGTGGCGGGCAACTGACGTGGGCGTTGGCCTCCAGCCATTTCGCGCCGCGATCCGAGGATGTCCCGCTGTATAATGGAATTCACTTCGTCCTGAACGGCGTACGCGGGCTGGTGCTGCCGTGGATCGGGGCGGTGTTGTGGGTGATGACCGGGCCGGGCGCGGTGCTGGCCGCGCTGGTGACGTCCTTCAGCAGTATCCCGATCATCTTGAAGTCGCTGAAACTCGATCGCCTGCGGCCGACTGGCACCCACGAGTCGACGGCCCCGTACATTGAGAATGAGGCCGGCCTGCCCTGGGAGGCAGACGCCCGGCCGCTGAGCGATCCCGAAGTCGAAGGACCCCCTCGGACATGAACTTCCTGCCGGAGCCATGTAGATGAGTGTGACGATTCGACGCATCGAACCGGGCGACGAACCCGCACAGGCCGTCATCTATAACCAGGCGGCCGCGAGTTTGCCCGGCTACAAGCCGACCACCAGCGAAGAGATCCGCCGCCGCGCGCGCGACAAGGATTACGTTCGCGACCTGAGTTTCATCGCGATGGCCGGCGGTGAAACCGTTGGCTACTGCTCCGTTTGGCCGAACGGCCGTACCAGCTACCCCTGGTGCCTGCCGGGGCACGAAGCCTGCCAACCGCTGCTGTTCGATGCCGCGCTGCAGGCCGCCCGCGCCTTCGGTCTGAAGTCGCTGTTTTCGGCATACCGGGCGGAGTGGACAGCGCAGACCGGATACCTCGAAGGTCTGGGCTTCCACAAAACACGCGACATGATCAACTTTGTTCAGAACCTCCTGGACCTGCCGACAATGGTGATTCGCCGGGGTCTTAATGTCAGCCCGGTCACGCCTGCCGATATAACGTTGCTCGAAGCACTGGCCCCGAGCGTGCCGCGGCTACACGGGAGCGCGTTCGCGAAGCATCTGCTGGAAAACCCGTACTTCCCGCCCGACTCCGTCTTCGTGCTGCGCAAGAGCGACGGCACGCCGCAGGGAGCCGGGGTCCTGATCAGCAATTCCGAATACGCCAGCCCGATGAAGGTCGATTCGAACATGCCCTGCTTCCGGCTCGGTGCCTTCGGCACGGAAGGGATGACCGCCAAGCGCATCAACGGGATGTTCAGTTTTCTGGTCCGCGAGGACGGTGATGCGACGTCTGTGGCGCTCGACCTGCTTTCCTATGCACTGAATCTCGTGCAGGATGATACGATCGAGATGCTGGCGGCCCAGGTGCCCGGCGACGCGAAGCATCTGGTCAGCTTCTACTTCAAGTACTTCCGCAAGCAGGGCAGTTTCCCGATATACGAGATGACGATCTAGGGGTTCGCTTATGCCGTTCGCGGCCGTGGTTTCGACAGCACTGGATGCCCGACAAGCGGTGGACGAAGTCTGCCGGGATGCCCGTACGCAGATGGGGGACGCGACCATCGATCTTGCGATGGTTTTCTTCTCCCCGCATCATGCCGACTCGGCCGGGCCGATCGCGAGGCTGTTGCACGGCAAGCTGCAGCCGCGCTGCCTGCTCGGCTGCGTGGGCGAATCGATCGTCGGCAACCGCCGGGAGATCGAAGGCGACCCGGCCATGGTTCTCTGGCTGGGCTCATGGGAGGGGAAGGCGACGATCGAGCCGTTCCAATTGACCATGTCCGAAACCTCGGAAGGGGTGACGTTGCTGGGTTGGCCTGACGGCATGATCGAGGCCGACCCGAAACGCTCGCTGCTGATCACGCTGGGCGATCCATACACCTTCCCCACGGCGGAAATCTTCCTGCCGCGCTTGAATGAAGACCATCCCGGTCTCGCCGTGGTCGGCGGCATGGCCAGCAGTCCGAACGGCCCGAGTGCGGGCAGCCTGCTGCTGAACGATGAAGCGGTTTCCGAAGGCGCTGTCGGCGTGCTGCTTCAGGGCGATTTCCCCTGGCAATCGGTCGTCTCGCAGGGCTGTCGGCCCATCGGTCGGCCGCTGGTCATCACCAAGGGGGAAGGCAACGTCATCATCGAAGTCGGCGGTATGCGGCCGATCGACTACCTGCGCGGGCTGTACGAGGAACTGAGCGTCCACGATCAGCAACTGTTCGAGCGCGGCCTGCTGCTGGGGCTGGCGATCACCGAGTACCGCGACGAATTCCGCAGCGGCGACTTCCTGATCCGCAACCTGCTGGGTCTCGATCGCAGCAGCGGTGCGACGGCCGTCAACGATCGCATCCGTGTCGGCCAGACGGTGCAGTTCCAGGTTCGCGATGGCACCAGCGCGGATGAAGACCTGCGGCAGATGCTGCGGCATCAGCGTGAGGCGGGCTTCATTCCCCAAGGCGGCCTGCTGTTCACTTGCAACGGCCGGGGGTCACGCATGTTCTCCGAGTCGAGCCACGATGCAGGCGCGATCCAGAACGAACTGGGCCCGATCCCCCTGGCTGGCTTCTTCGCAGCGGGTGAACTGGGCCCCGTGTGCGGGCGGAACTTCATCCACGGCTTCACCGCCAGCGCGGTGTTCTTCGGGTAACGTGGTGCTTGCAACCTCTTCCGATTCGGCCGATAATCCCATTCACGGAACACTCTCATCACCGAGGACTATGATGCGTACCTCTCTCCTGCTGTTCTTCCTCGCTGCTCCCGCGATGGCCGCCGAGCCGATCACGTGGAAGAAAACAGTCATCGACAAGAAGTTCAACTCCGAAGGCGTGGCCATCGCGGACGTCAACAAAGACGGCAAGACGGACGTGCTGACCGGCGAACTCTGGTATGAAGCGCCCGACTGGAAGCCGCACCGTATCCGCCCGGGCAAGGATGACTTCACCGATGGCGACAAGAATATCTACAGCGACAGCTTCGCCTGTTGGGCCGAGGACTTCAACAACGACGGCTGGCCCGACCTGCTGGTGATCCCGTTCCCGGGCAAACCCTGCAACTGGTACGAGAACCCGCAGGGCAAGGATGAGATGTGGAAGGCCCATCAGGTCTGGCACAGCGCCTGCAATGAAACGCCGCTGTTGGCTGATCTGCTCGGCAACGGCAAGCGCGTGCTGGTGATGGGCTTTCAACCGAAGGGCAAGGAGAACGAAGGCCAGATGGCCTGGTTCACTCCCGGCAAGGATCCGACGCAGCCGTGGGAGATGCACCCGATCAGCGAGCCGAGCACGCCGCCCGAGATGAAGGACGGCAAGGCGGTGCCGAACACTGGCAAGATCATCCCGGGCACACACAAGTTCGCCCACGGCCTTGGCATCGGCGATATCAACGGCGATGGCCGGTCGGACGTGCTGACCCCGGCCGGCTGGTGGGAACAACCGTCGAAGGTTGACGGCACGGCGTGGAAATGGCACAAGGCCCCGCTGGGCGAAGCCTGCGCGGACATGTACGCGACCGACATCGACGGTGACGGCAAAGCCGACGTGCTCAGCAGTTCCGCCCACAACTACGGCATCTGGGCTCAGATTCAGAAGCCCGGCACGACCGGTGAACCGGCCTTCCTGAAGAAAGACCTGTTCCCGAAACTGGTATCGCAGACGCATGCGATGCACTACGTTGACATCAATGGGGATGGGTTAAAGGATCTGGTCACTGGTAAGCGCAAGTGGGCTCACGGTCCCAAGGGAGATGCCGACCCCGGTGCCGCGCCGTGCCTGTACTGGTTCGAAGCGAAGAAGGCGGCTGACGGCGTGATCACCTTCGAGCCACGCTTGGTCGATAACGATTCAGGCATCGGCACCCAGTTCACGGTGGCCGACTTCAACGGGGACAAACGGCCCGACATCATCGTCGCCAACAAGCACGGCATCTACGTCTTCGAGCAGAAGTGAGACGCACTTCGAGCACGCAGCGCAAGCAAGTGCTGTGAATCGCACTTGCTTGCGCTGCGTGCTCGAAGTCATCTACCGGATCGCTACTTCGCCAGATCGACGCAAACGATCTCTTTATCGTTGCGGGCGAAGCACTTCTTGTCGGCGAAGGCCGGGTGCATCCAAACGACGTTGCGGCCGGCCATCACGTTCGTCGGCTCGATGATCTTCAACCGCGAGATCTCCTCGTACTTCTCTGGCGACAGTTTGCAGAAGATCAACTCACCCAGCTCGTTGAACATCACGTAACGGTCTTCGTGCGGGATGATGAACGCGTGCCCCCAGCGGACCGATTTGCCGACGATCGGGTTGTACGTATCCCAGATGCGTTCGCCGGTATCGAGCTTCAGGCAGCGAAGTTCACCGTAGCTGCATACACCGTAGATATGGCCGTCTTTGATGACCGGCGTGGACATGATGCTGTGCAGTTCCGTCGTCTGCGCCGCCATCTCGGAGGCTTTCTTGCTCTGCCAGACAACGCGGGCACTGTCAGCCGAGACATCCAGCAGCGTTCCGCCGTTGTAGAACGCGGTCAGGAACAGCTTATCGCCGGCCGCACGCGGCATCGGTGCCGTCAGGGCCGCGCGGATCTCCCAGGGTTGGTTCCAAAGTCGCTTGCCTGTCTCCGGATCCAGGCCGACGATCGCCTGCGAATGCCAGATGATCAACTGCCGGACTTTGCCGAGTTCGTAGATCACCGGCACGCCGTAGCCGAAGTCGCCGCGGGTGGTGACCGACTTCCATTTCACTTCGCCGGTCTTCTTGTCGAAGGCGATGACGCCACGGCCTTCGGAACCGCCGACCAGGCAGATCAGTTTGTCTCCGTCAACCAGCGGATGTGATGAGAAGCCCCAGACGGGAATATCCGCGTCGAAGTCCTTCACGAAGTTCTTTTTCCAGAGGATCTCGCCGTTCTTCGCGTCGAGGCACAGCAGGTCACCCATCGCGCCGAGCGTGTAGACGCGGTCGCCGTCCACGGTCGGCGTGCACCGGGGACCCGCGGGGTAGCTGACGCGATATGTCACGGGATACTGCTGCTTCCAGAGTTCCGTTCCCGTTTTCACGTCGAGGCACAGCACGCGCTCGTTGCCATCGATGCTGCTTTTCGCGAAGCCGCTCTTGGGCAGTTTGTCGCCATCGACCGGAACCAGGTCGGTGACGTAAACGCGCCCATCGGCCACCGCGGGACCTGCGTAGCCCTGCCCGACGGGCATCCGCCAGGCGTACTTCGGCTCCTGGGGCAGGGCATCGACGATGCCGCCCTCGCGCCAGACGCCCTCTCGTTTCAGCCCGAGAAACTGCGGCCAATCATCGGCATGGGCGGTGGCCGTCATGGCCGACAGGATCGCAAGCATGGTAAGCAATCGACGCATCGTTCTCTCCCGAGTGAATCCGGCAAGGTGCCGAACAAGAATGGTACCGCATGGAGAAAATGGGCGGAAGTCGGCTCGCTCACGCCACGCGGTTCTTCAGAGTGCCGATGCCGGTAATGGTGATGGTGATGTCATCGCCCGATTGCAGCGAGAAGCTGTCGGGCGGGACGACGCCGGTGCCTGTCAGCAGGATCGCGCCATCCGGGAAGTCCATCTCCTTGCCCAGCCACTCGACGAGGCTTTCCGGCGTGCGTGCCATCTGCGACAGTGTCGTACTGCCTTCGAAGCCGACCTTGCCGGCCCGTTCGATGACAAGCTTGATTTCAACGCCCGGCAGTGCCGGCATCGCCGATGCCAGTGTGATGACAGGGCCGACGGCACAGGCCCCGTTGTACATCTTCGCCTGCGGCAGGTAGAGCGGGTTCTCGCCCTCGATGTCGCGTGAACTCATGTCGTTGCCGATGGTGTAGCCGACGATCTTCAACGACGGCGAAATGACGAGGGCCAGCTCCGGTTCGGGCACGTTCCACTTGCTGTCCTTACGGATGCGCACGGGCTGGCCGGATGCCACGACGCGGTTGGCAGGGGCCTTCATGAACAGCTCGGGTCGCGGAGCAGTGTAGACCTTGTCGTAGAACTGGGCCGCCCCGACCGACTCCTCTTCACGGGCGACTTTACTGCGGATGTACGTCACGCCTGCAGCCCAGACTTCCTGGCGATCGACCGGGGGTAGCCACATTACCGCCGAAAGCGGTTCGTCCTGCTTGCTGGCGGCCAGCAGGGCCTGGGCCTCCGCCAGCGGATCGGCCGCGGCAAGCACCGCCGCCAGCGAGGTGCCGGCGAAATAGTGAATCCGATCGTTCTGAACGGCACCGAATGCCGACGACCCATCGGCCCGACGAACGCGCGCAACTTGCATGGTGATTTTCTCAACTGGCAGGAGAGAACGGACAATGGCGTATTGATATGCGAGAGAGTTGTAGAAACGAAGATTGGCTGCCCGCTTTTCCGAACCGATCGAAAGATCTCCGACCCGGACCCCCGTCTGTATCGGAGACATCGCGAATCGGTCCGGAAAGAGCGGACAGCCAACGGGGAATGCGTGTGAGGCTCGCGACCTCGGTTTACAAGAGATGCAACCCTGATGCCAGAACGCCACAATCGGGCGAATCAGTGAAATCTGGCAGAAACGCGAGAGAAAGCGTGCAAATGGCAGCCGGCCGGTCGAACGAACTGGCAATCACCCCGGGCTGTTCTGTCCGGATTCTGTCCAGTTGGTGAAAAACTGGACAAGTGAATCTGATCAGGAGATCCCGAGCGCCGCCAACTTTCCGCGTAGGGTAGTCCTGGAGATGCCCAACAGGTCGCTGGCATGTACCTGGTTCCCGCGAACATGCGCAAGGACAGTAACAAGAATTGCGCGGTCCACTTCCTGAAGCACAGTCCGATAGATGTCGGAGCTGCCATCTCGCAGCAGCGCTTCGACATGCCGCTGGACATCGCCGCGGTTGGTTTCAATCGGTCGCGGAGCCTGACCGGGCACGGAGGTGACGGTTGCCGGCAGGGCATCGGCCGTCAGCACGTCACCGACTGATTGCAGCACGCCGTAGCGAATCGCGCTTTGCAGTTCACGGATGTTGCCCGGCCATGAGTGCTGCGTCAGCAATCGCATCGCGGCCGGAGTGATGCTGCGAACATCCTTGCCGAGCTTGCGATTTGAAGCCCGCCGGAAACTTTCCGCCAGTGCGGGCACGTCCTCGGTGCGTTCGCGGAGCGGCGGGAGGCTCAGCACAAAACCGTTGAGCCGATAGTAGAGGTCCTGTCGGAACTTACCTGCCGCCACCAGGGCATCGAGATCCTGATTGGTCGCGGCGATCACACGCACGTCTGTCTGGATTGTCTCACGACCGCCGAGCCGCTCGAATCGCTGCTCCTGGAGCAGGCGCAGAACTTTGGCCTGTGTCGTCAGGCTCATGTCGCCGATTTCATCGAGGAACAATGTTCCACTGTCAGCTTGTTCAAACTTGCCGATCCGCTGGCGGTCTGCCCCGGTGAATGCCCCGCGGTCGTGGCCGAACAACTCGCTTTCCAACAGGGAATCAGGAATGGCGGCACAGTTGATTGCCAGGAACGACTTGTTGTTGCGGAGGCTGTGCTGGTAGATCGCCCGCGCGATCAGTTCCTTGCCGGTGCCGCTCTCGCCCAGAATCAGCACAGAAACGTCCTGCGGCGCGACCCGGCCGATCGCCTTGTAGATCGCCTGCATGCCGGCCGAGTTGCCGATGATCCGATCGGCATTGTCGTCGACTTCTTCGGATTGCTGGAAGACGGCCGGCACGCGGCTGAGGCGGCGTTGCTCGACGGCCTTGTCGACAACCGAGCGCAGTTGATGCAGATCGACCGGTTTGAACAGGTACTCGAATGCGCCGCGTTTCATTGCTTCGATGGCTGTGTCGGTCGAAGAAACGGCAGTGATCATGATCACCGGCAGCTTCGGGTCGATTTCGCGCAGATGCGTAAACACATCCAGGCCGGACATGTCCGGCAGCATGACATCGAGGATCACGGCGTCCGGAGCCAACTCGTTGACCAGCGCAATCCCCTGCTTGCCGGTACTGGCGGCGTGCACATGCAGGTCGTCGGTCTGCAGGCCAACTTCCAACGAGTAGCGGATATTCTGCTCATCATCAATCACCAGGACATTGGCCATTTCTCACCTCGTCAGAACAGGGGCTGGTTGAACGGCCGCGGGCATGCGAAGCGTGAAGACGGCACCGCCATCGATACCATTCGCACCGCGAAGGTCACCGCCGTGGGCTTCGACAATTCGCCGACAGATTGACAGTCCCAGCCCCATACCACCGGGCCGGGCACTGACAAACGGTTCGAAGATGCGTTCGCCAAGCGCGGCCGGCAGCCCGGGCCCCGTATCCTTGACACGCACGATCAACTGCGGTGCAACTTCGGGGTGTTTCTGTTCACGTCCCAATTGAACCGTCACCCGCCCGCCGTCGGGAATGACTTCGATCGCGTTGATCACCAGGTTGTACAAGACCTGCTGGAACTGTCCGGCATCAACATCCACCTTGATCGATTCGACTCCGGGGTCGATTTCGATGATCACTTTCCGCTGAGCCGCCCGAGCTTCGAGGTTGCACACCACGCGTTCGACCAGCTGGGTAACGTCGCGAACCTGTTTATCGATCTGCGGGGGACGCGCGAAGTCGAGAAAGTGGGTGATGATCGATTCAACCCGTTCGATCTCATCCTCAAGCACTCGCAGATCACGAGGCCGCAACGTTTCGCCCGGTGGCTGATCAACCGCATTCTGCACGAGAATCTTCATTGACATCAGCGGATTACGCACTTCGTGGGCGATCCCCGCGGCCATCTGCCCCACCTGGGCCAGTTGCTCCGCCCGCAGCGCATCACGCTCACTGCGATCCAGGCGAGCGAGTACGGCAGCCACGGAGACTGAAACGCGATTCATTGCCGTATCCAGTTCACCGGAGAACCGCGTCTCGGCTGACGATTCGGTATCACCCGAGCGTCGGTCGAGTTGTCTGGCTGTTTTCAGCAGCCGCTCTTCAGTCTGGTAGAGAGAGCGGCGAACTGACGATGCAATCGCCCACCCCATCAGCAATCCGCCTCCTGCCCCGCAAACGCCCAACCCGACCAGCCCCAGGATCAGATTGCCGGCCAACTGCCTGCTCTTCTCGTAATTGGCCGCGATCTTCGATTCATTGACCTTCTGAAATTCCTCAAGGGGGCGGAACAGCCCTTCGAGGAGGTCCTTTTCAATCGGATCACGCAGAACCTGAAATGCATCCGGCCCGGGAGCAGTGGCTGTCCGTTCTCGAATAATGGCCGTGAATCGGTCGTACGCGTTGCGTACGCTGGCCATTGATTTCATCTCGTCCGGGGTGGTGGAAAGCCGTTCAGCCACTTCCAACCACTCGTCGGCGCGCTCCTTTGCCGATTCCGTTTGCGCAAGATGGCTGCGATCGCCGTCGAAGAGAAAACGGAACAACTGCCGACGCATTTCCCGGACGTTGATCTCAATTTCGTAAGCGGCACGCACGCTGGCGACATGGTTGGTGATGATTTCGGTGGACTGCTGCTGCAGATTGTGCACGTACCAGGCCGCACCGCCGGCCAAAGCAAGCATCAGCAGGCTCACCGCGATCAGCGGAGCGGTAAGCCGCGTTGAAATGGTTGTGTTCATACGAGTACCCTGCGCCGCGAGCGATTGCGGCCTAACGAGCAGTGCAGAGCCGAGCAGGGGGTCCGGTCCGGGAACTGTATTCAAGCGGGCAGTTCAGCGGCTGCCGTTATCCTACACCGTTTCGATCAAAATGAACACCACTACCTGCCGTCGAGAACGTGCCGGTCCGATGGTTTCGGCATGGACCTTCGCCAATGAATTCCGTCTAATGCCGGGATTGCAACATCAATGACGGAAACAGGATGCTTCCATGAGCAAGGTCTCACTCGTCACGGGCGGCGCGGGCTTCATCGGTTCCCATCTTGTCGATGCCCTGGTTATGCAGGGCGACACCGTCCGCGTGCTGGACGATCTCAGCACCGGTCTATTCGACAACCTGGCCCATCACGGCAATCGAATCGAATTGATCAAGGGCACCATCATCGATCCCGCGACGGTCGCCCGGTCGGTGAAGGGCGTCGAGCGGCTCTTCCATCTGGGGGCACTCGCGTCGGTCACACGCAGCATCGAGAACCCGCCCGCATCGCACGCTGCCTGTGCGACCGGGACGCTGACCGTGCTCGATGAAGCCCGCAAGGCAGGCGTCAAACGCGTCGTCTTTGCCGCCAGTTCCAGCGCCTACGGCGGTGCGTCGGTCGAAACCGGGCAGAAGGAAGATCAACCGCTCTCGGCCCTGTCGCCGTATGCCGCCGCCAAGCTGGCCGGCGAGTTCTACATGCAGGCGTTCGCTGCCTCGCTGGGCATCGAAACGGTACGCCTTCGCTTCTTCAATATCTTCGGTCCCCGACAACGGTCCGACAGCCCCTACTCGGGCGTGATCGCCATCTTCACTGCGCTGATGAGTGAGGGCAAAATCCCGACCATCAACGGCGACGGCGGCCATTGCCGTGACTTCACGTATGTCGGCAACGCGGTGCAGGCGATGCTGAAGGCATCCGAAGTGCCCGGCATCTCGGGCCGGGTTTACAACGTGGGGACCGGGCGAAACATCACGCTGCTCGATCTGGTCGATGCGCTGAACGTCGTGCTCGGCACGAAGATCAAGCCCGGCTTCGGCCCCGGCCGGCCGGGCGACCCGCGCTTTTCGCTGGCGGACATCTCGCGGACGCGCGCCGAGCTGGGCTACGAACCGGATGTCATGCTGGAAGAAGGCCTGCGCCGCACCCTCGACTGGTACCGGCAGCAGGCCGCGGCGTGAACGATCACCCGCCGATCGCCTGACCCCATTTTCCACCGAACACGAACGCGCTCTGCGGCTTGCGTGTACGTGGCTCCAGTTCGCGTTCGCGAAGCTGGTCGCTGAGCGTGGCCGGGTCGCCCGGGTAGCCGATCGCGACGCCCGTGACGGCTTCCCAGCCTTCCGGAATCGCGAACAATTCCTTCGCCTTCTCAGGCACAATCCCGCCCATCTGGTGCACTTCAAGGCCCATCGACGTAGCCTG
>JBBQII010000019.1:0-15259 GCA_038324795.1 Gemmatales bacterium | reverse complement strand
CGCCGAGTCCGCGCCGACGAGGTATCTCCCGTCCGGGTGGATCGCGTCGAGGACCGGCCGGGCGGCCCCGGTGAGCAGTTCCGTCTGCGGCGTCTCGTTGAAGTTTCGCAAGCGCCCGTCCTCGAATGGCAGGTCGTCTTCGGTCGGGAGGTCGAAAACCTCCAACCCCGGCCTTTCCCCGGCCGGAGTGCGTTTCGGCGTCGGTGAACTCATGCGAAGCCTCCGAGAGTGCAACGATTCGCGAGCAATCGTAACCGATCACGCCGATTTCGCCAACTCGTTTACGAGCGACCGCAGGAACGGCTCGGCGTCGCTGACGATGCCGATGGTCTGCGTACTGCCGCGGTCCATCAGCTTGGTAACCGTGGATGCGTTGATGTCGATACAGGCAACCTTCACCCGTCCGGGGAGCAGGTTGCCCGTCGCGATCGAGTGCAACGTCGTCGCTACCATCAAACAGAAGCCCACACCCGGAAGCAGTGCCCGCATGTGCTTTTGCGCGTCCTGTGAGTCGGTCACCACATCAGGCAGGGGGCCATCGTCGCGGATGCTGCCGGCCAGCACGAACGGAATGCCGCGCTTGACCGCTTCGTACATGATGCCACTCTTCACCATGCCCGTTTCGACCGCCTTCGCGATGCTTCCGACCCGGCGGATGCTGTTGATCGTGCGCAGGTGATGTTCGTGACCCTCGGCTGCGGGCAGGCCGCGCTCCAGCGAGACGCCCAGGCTGGTACCGTAGATTGCCTGCTCCATGTCGTGCGTGGCCAGCGCGTTACCGGCAAACAGGACCTGCAGGTAGCCCTCGCGTATCAGCCAGCCGATCCACTCACTGCCGCCGGTGTGCACCACGGCCGGGCCGAGCACTGCGAGGATTTTCTCGCCCGTTTGCCGCGTACGCTTCATCGCGGCAGCGATTTCACGAACAGTCACGCCCTTCGGCTTCTCGCTGGACACGGCGGATGACATGAACTCGAACAGCTCCGTGCGCTGCTGCACCTCCGGCGGGAAGACGCGAATCCCCTGTCGGCCGACGACGATCGCATCGCCGAGTTGCGCGTCGGTCATCGGGATGCAGCGCGCGGTGTTCTTCGTCCGGTCGACGATCAGGCCGCAATCCATCTCCTGGGCCTCGACATCGACCCAGTGTTCGTCGAGGCGGACCTGCGTGCGGAAGTTGGTCGAGCAGTAGAACCCATCCGGAAACGCCCCGGCCACGTCGGCGGGCGTTGTCGCACAGTCGACGACGTGAACAGGGGTTGCCCCATGATCGTGGATGATGTCGAGCAGGTCTTCAAGAATCTCGGCGGTCGGCGCGCTGACTTCCACACGCGCATGACTGGCGTCTGCCTGTCGTTGACCGATGCGGATGTCCTTGATCACATAGCTGCCGCCGCGAGACAGGATCGTGTCCAGTACCTTAGGCAGCAACAGCGAATCGATGATATGGCCGTGCAGTTCGACTTCTTCAACATGCGTGGACATGGGGAGAGCGTCCTGTAGCCGCGTTCGCCAGAACGCGGGATGAGGGAGCGCGGTGATGCCACCCGCGTTCTGGCGAACGCGGCTACGTGCGTTTATCTTACGCTCTTCCCGCCCGGCAGTCGGCCTTTGAGGTAAACCTCGGTCAGCATCTCTTTCGCTTTGTCGGGCAGCTTACTGGCGTTCAGGGTCGCGATCGTCTCTTCGACGGGATAGTCGACACGGTGCAGGGTCAGCTTTCCGTCATCAATGATGCCGTACCCGGCCCGGGGATCACCATCACGCGGCAGGCCGATGCTGCCCGGGTTGATCACCAGAGTGTTACCGACTTCCAGCGTGTATTGATGATGCGTATGCCCGCAGAGGACGTAGTCGACATCGATCCCCTCGAGGCGGCGCTGCCAGAAGTCGAGTTCGCCGGGACCGTACTCGTCCATCGGGTCGCGGGGCGTGGCATGCACCATGAGGAAGCGTTTGTCGCCCAGCGTCAGGCACTTGCTGGTCGGCAGACTGGCGAGAAACCGGCGATCGGGTTCGTCCAGCATCTCGCAGGTGATGCTGCGCGTCAGGCCTGAGAGATAGCGGTAGCCGCCAACGCCGTTGACCATGACTCCCTGCGCGGCCCCGTGGTCGTGGTTGCCGCGCACTCCGTGAGTCATCTGTCGCCGCATCCAGTCGATGCACGGGGCGGGCTCGAGGCCGTAATCGACCAGGTCGCCGAGAAACAGGCAGATATCGAACGTCTCACGGACCGCCTGAAGAGCCGGCCAATTGGCATGAACATCAGAGAGAAACAGGATCCGCATGAGATCAACCTACCACGGCTTGGAACTGTTGAGAAGGTCTTGGATCGGATTCGTTGCGCCATTCCGGAGCGATTTTCAGTTCGCACCTAAAATCAGCCATGTCCATGTGTTACGTTGTCGCGATCGCGACGGTTCTCGAAACAGTACTTGACCCGTTCTATTAGGCAGGTATAAATAGAATCAACTGGATACTGTTTCAACCCTTTTGTCAAAGGTGGGAGCCGATGACGCTGCTGAGCCGGAAAACCGACTACGCGCTTTTGATCCTCTCCTTCCTTCACAGTCGGCGGAAGGGAGGATGCGCGCGCACGATTGCCGAGCATTTCGGCCTCAGCCGGGCGTTCGTCGCGAACATCCTGAAAGAACTGTGCCAGAAGGGGTTTGTGGCCAGCCAGCGTGGTGTGAATGGCGGGTACTCCCTGCTGCGTCCTGCTGACGATATTTCACTGGCTGAGTTGCTCGAAAGCCTGGAAGACGGTTTCCAATTGGCGAACTGCAACGGGAATGGCGAAACCGATGACTGTGCCGTCCAGCACATCTGCCCGATTCGCGGGCCGATCGGGCAGGTACACCAGCGCATTCTCGAAACCCTTCGCTCTGTAACGATAGCGGAACTGTTCACGAACACCGTACCGGCGCTGACGACGTTCCAGCCGGTCTTGAATACGGTCAACCTCCGCGAGGTTTGCGCCTCCGGAATGACCGATCTGTAGAGGGGTATCATGCTGAAATTGCCGGTCTACATGGATAACAACGCCACCACGCGAACCGACCCGCGCGTCGTGGATGAAATGCTGCCGTACTTCACTGAGAAGTACGGCAACTCCGCCAGCCGCAACCATCCGTACGGCTGGGAAGCGGAAGCAGCTGTAGAGGAAGCGCGCGAACAGATTGGCGCGCTCATCGGTGCCTCCGCGAAGGAAATCATCTTCACCAGCGGCGCGACCGAGAGCAACAATCTCGCGCTGAAGGGTGCCGCGGTCATGTACCGCAAGAAGGGCACCCACATCATCACGCAGGCGACCGAGCACAAGGCGGTCATCGACCCGTGCAAGCGGTTAGAGCGTGAAGGCTTCCAAGTCACCATTCTGCCGGTCGACAAGTACGGCCAGGTCACCGCCGAGCAGGTGCGCAACGCGATCACCGATAAGACGATTCTCGTCAGCATCATGGCCGCCAACAACGAGATCGGCTCGCTGCAGCCGATCAAGCAGATCGGCAAGCTGTGCAAGGAGAAGGGCGTTCTGTTCCACACCGATGCCGTGCAGGCCGTGGGCAGGATCGCGATCGACGTCAACGAAATGGGCATCGACCTGCTCAGCCTGACCGCCCATAAACTGTACGGTCCGAAGGGGATCGGTGCCCTGTACGTCCGTAAGAAAGACCCCCGGGTCCGGCTGGAACCGACGATCGACGGCGGCGGCCACGAACGCGGCATGCGTTCCGGTACGCTTCCGGTGCCCCTGATCGTCGGCCTCGGGACCGCGTGCGACATCGCCCGCCGCGAGATGGCGGACGAAGGCAAGCGCACCTACCGCCTGCGCGAACGGCTTCGCAAGGGAATCATGGAGCAGCTGCCCGAATCGTACCTCAACGGGCACCCGGACGAACGACTGCCGGGCAACGCGAACATCAGCTTCGCCTACGTGGAAGGCGAAGGCCTGATGATGGGCATCAAGGACGTGGCCGTCTCTTCGGGCTCTGCGTGCACCAGCGCCAGCCTGGAGCCCAGCTACGTGCTGCGGGCCTTGGGCGTGGGCGATGAGTTGGCCCATTCGAGCATCCGCTTCGGCATCGGCCGGTTCACGACGGAAGAAGAAGTTGATTTCGTCATCGACCTTGTCGTGAAGGAAGTCAACCGCCTCCGCGAGATGAGCCCGCTGTACGAAATGGCCCTCGCGGGTGTAGACTTGAAGAGTGTGCAGTGGGCGGCGCATTAGAGATAAGGCGAAGCCGCAACAATCCTTCAAACGATGCAAGGAAAGCTGGCATGCCCGCTACTGTGAAAAGCCTGGAGGAACAGGTCGATGTGATTGCAGACGATCTGGGCGACCTTAAAGAAAAGGTCAATCTGATCGCCCACGACTTTGCATCATTGAAGGGCCGGCTTGAGGTTACCCTGCAGTTTCTTCGTTGGCTGGGAGGATTTGCAGCGGCAGCCGGGGTGACGATCGTCATCTTCCTGTTTACTGTAGCGCGAACGGCCGGTCGGTTGGACGCCACGGTCGAACAGCAATCGACATCGTTGAACAAAATGGAAAGCCGCATCGAGAAGATGGAATTGAAGATGGAAACGATGTCGGGGCAGTTGACCGAACTTCGGACGCTATTGAAGAGTTTGCCCAAGCAGCAGAACTGAACACTGAGGTACCATACCATGCCATACAGCAACGCGATCCTTGACCATTACAGCAACCCGCGGAACGTGGGTAGCTTCAGCCAGGCGGAACCGGACATCGGCACCGGCCTCGTCGGCGCTCCCGAGTGCGGCGACGTCATGAAACTGCAGATTCGCGTCAACCCGTTGACGGGCTTGATCGAAGATGCGAAATTCAAGACGTTCGGCTGCGGCAGCGCGATCGCCTCGAGCAGCCTGGCCACCGAATGGCTCAAGGGCAAGACCGTGAACGAGGCCCTGGCGATCCGCAATACGCAGATCGTTGAAGAACTGGCCCTGCCGCCCGTGAAAGTGCACTGTTCCGTGCTTGCCGAAGATGCCATCAAGGCGGCCGTCAAGAACTACCAGGACAAGCAGACGACCGGGGCGGAGAAAGAACTGGCCGCGGTTGGCGTATAATCTGTACGTGGACGTGATCAACCCGAAAGCAACCCTCTTCTGGAGAGACTGATATGTCAACTGCCGTGATGGAACCCGTCGAACTGGGCACCCGCATCGAAACCAAGCCGGCAGCACCGGCCTTGATCGTCACCGAGAAGGCCGCGTCCGAAGTGCGCCGCATCGCGTCCGAGCAGCGGGCGGCCGGCGTGGCCGAGAAGCTGTACCTCCGTATGCGCGTCGTGGGCGGCGGCTGCTCGGGATTCCAGCACAAGCTGGACCTCGACCCGATCGCCAATCCGAAGCTCGACGAAACCTTCGAAATGCACGGCGTCGACGTCGTCATCGACAAGCGCAGTCTCTTGTACCTGGGCGGCGTGACCGTCGATTTCCACGATGACCTCAACAAGCGCGGCTTCAGCATCACCAATCCCTCCGCCAAGGGCACGTGTGGTTGCGGAAGTTCGTTCTCGATGTAATCAATTGTCGTTGGTCATCGGTCATTAGTCATTGGTCATTAGCGAAACCGATCGCCACCACTGACTAATGGCTAATGACCAATGACCAATGACTAATGAATCACTTCGATCGTCTCGGTCTGCCGACTCAATTCGAGTTGGCAGGCACTGAAATTGAACGGCAGTACCTCCAGAGAAGTCGGGCAGTGCATCCCGACTTCTTTCAAAGCGGGGGGAATGTCGAGCAGCGCGCGAGCCTCGATGCCTCAAGCGCTCTCAACGAGTCGTACGCAGTTCTGAAGGACCCGTTCAAACGGGCCGATTATCTGCTCGGATTGCTCGGCGGGCCTGGTGCCGCTGAGTTGAAGCAGATGCCGACAGCATTTCTGGAAGAGATGCTCGAGCTGCGGATGGAAATCGACGACGTACGCGAACAGCCCGACTCGCCGGTGTTCGCTGCGATGGAAGATCAACTGCAGAAACGGCAGGCCGGCCTGCTGAGTCAGATCGCCACCCACTTTGCAGCAATCGATTCACCTCATACAAAGACGTCGATCCGCCAACTGTTGAATGCCGGCAAGTACCTGCAGGGATTGCTCCGCGACCTACACGCGGATTGATCCGTTTAGCGGTTGAGCCTCCGGCTCGTCCGTCGCCTTCGGGGCGCTTAGCTCAGCGGTAGAGCGTTCGCCTTACACGCGAATGGTCGCAGGTTCGATCCCTGCAGCGCCCATCAACACCAGTGTGACCCCATGCCCCCATCAACTCCCTTTGATCGGCGATCCTTCATCCGCAAGACGGCCGCGACGGGCGCGTCGCTGGGGCTGTCGGCCGCCAGCTACGCGCGCATCCCGGGAGCCAACGAGCGCGTGGGCATCGCGTTTCTCGGCTGCGGCGGACGGGCGCAGGCGCATCTCGATCTGATCAACCGCTTCCGGGCAGCCGGCCAGCCGATTGCCATCATGGCCGTGTCCGATGTGTGGGACGGGCAGGAAGACGACTACGAACAGGAGTTCGGCGGCCGGGTCACGAAGCGCAAGTATGCCCAGGGACTGTACCCGTCCGCGAAGAAGGTGGGGCTGGATCCGGATGACCGTCGTCGAGTAGTGAAAGACTACCGCCGGGTGCTGGAACTGGCGGACGTCGATGCGGTCTGCATCGCCACGCCGGACCATTGGCATGCCCGCATGACGATCGATGCCGCAGCGGCCGGGAAGCATATCTACTGCGAAAAGCCGATGACGCGTACGATCGACGAAGCGTTTGCCGTCGTCGATGCGGTCGAACGGGCCGGGGTCGTCATGACCGTCGGCGTACAGTCGATGGCCGACCCGACTTGGGCCCGCGCCGCGGAGATCATTCGTGCCGGTCGCATCGGCCACATCGCGCAGGGGCAGACCGGCTTCTACCGCAACGACGTTCGCGGCTTCGGCCGCTACTACCGCCTCACCCGTCGGATGACACCGAAGTCGATCGACTGGAAGATGTTCCTGGGCACCGGCTTCGAAGTGACGCCCGGCCTGCCGCTCGCCCCCGACATGCCGTTTGATCGCGCCGCCTTCGGTCAGTGGCGCTGCTACTGGCCGTTCGGTGCCGGGCTGTTCACCGAGATGCTGCTGCAGCAGACAACACACATGATCGCTGCCATGGGAGTGCGCATGCCCTCGCGCGTGACCGCATCGGGCGGGCTGTACGTCGAGCGCGACGGCCGAGACGTTCCTGATATCGCCACGTTCATCGCGGAATACGAACAGGGCTGCCAGTTGGTGGTCAGCGGTTCGACGATCAGCAGTTACCCGGTGGAAGAAGTGATCCGCGGCCGGCAGGGGGCGCTCCGCTTCACGCCGCGCGGTATCGAGTTGTTCGAAGACAACCCCACGCGAGGCTCGGCCATGCCGCCACGGCTCGGCGATCGGCCGATCGTGCCTGCCGAGGTGATCGCCGTCGAACGGCCGAAGAACGAGACGGAAGCACTCTGGTCGAACTTACTCGATTGCATTCGCGCCGGGCAACGGCAAACCGCCAGCCCGCCCGACCTGGGTGCGGCCGCGCTGGCAACGATCGCCATGAGCCTGCTGAGCTACCGCAACGGCCAGGCACTGAAGTGGGATGCCCGGCATCGGCACGCGGTTCCCGCCGACGGCTCATGGGCCGCACGCAGCGAGCCACGAAGCGGCGGCACAGAACCGCCTGCCTACATGAACCTCGCCGGCCCGTGGATCGACGGCGTCGAACCGCCTATTTCTTGAACTGATCGAACTTCAGCAGCGTGAACGGCGCGATCGTGAACACCCACACGGTTCCATCTTTCGCGGCACAGACGCCCATCGGTTGCCACGGCGTCAGCGTGCCGTCTTTCTCCTTGCGCATCGTGTGATGCCAGGGCTTCGCTTTACCATTCTCATCGGTGAAGGTGGTGTAGTCCGGGTTGGCCACAGCCACTTTCCCGTGATCGACCGGGGCCTTGTCGCCCGACTTGAAACTGACCAGATGCAGTTGCCCCTGGCTGACACCGCGATCGGTGACGGTCGCCCACACTCGGCCATCGGGCCCTACGCACATTGCACGGCAATCGGTGCGTTTGGAATCGGGAAGCAGCGAACCCAGCGAGCGACCCGGCAGCGTGTCACCTGAGGCGGTCATGTCGAAGGCGTAGAGTTGATTGGTCGACATCTCGACGCAGTAGAGCGTCTTGCCGTCGGGCGTTGCGTCCCAGTTCTGGATGCAGGAGTCTTTGGTGAACTCAGCAGGGGCAGGCTTGCCATCGATTGAGATCTTCAGTTCATCGAGCTTCTTGTTCTTCGGATCGTACCGCATGACGGTGCCGCCGCGTTTCGGGTGATAGGCCCGGTGCTTGTCGTCGAGCACAATGAACGCGTAGGCATGCTCGCAGTCGCCCAGGTCGGTGTACTTTTTCGTCTTGAGGTCGAGCACCATGAAATGAGTGTGATCGATCGGCCGACTGTCCGAGCACGTCGAGATATAGGCGAGGCCCATCTCTTCATCGGGCATCACACTGATGATGCCATGCCCTTCCTTCGCGATGCCGAAGTGTTCACTCTTGCTGTTGTTCGGGTCATAGGTGATCGTGTAGCCGCCCTTGTACAGGTCGCGGGTTTCGTCCTTCTCGGGATAACCCTGCTTCGAGCCGACGTAAATCTTGCCGCTGGCACCGACGTTGTTGCGCGTATGCAACTTCGCCTGCGCGGCGAAGCCTTTGGCATCTGAACCGATGGATTTCATCACATCGAGAATCATGGCCGACTTCTCAGCCTTCGGGTCGAACTCGATCAGGTAACCGTTGACCCCGTACTTGGCCGCCCCGATATAGACCCGGCCATTGTGGCCTTCGATGATCGAGAAGTAGCCCGATTCCTGGTTCGTGTATTCCGTCGGCAGCTTGTAAGCCTTCCCCTTGATCCAGTCATCCGCATGAAGGTAAGGGGTGACGAGGACTAAAATCGCGAGAGTGACGATTCGCATGGTGGATGCTCCGGAGAGGGATGATGCAAGAGTCTACTCAATACCGCCACTCAATGCCAAAATCAAAACCCTGTGCGAAGTAATCGGTCTGCACGAACTGCGGCGCGGGAGCGCCGGGGCCGGTCGCGGGACCGCGACCGGGCAGCTGCGTCGGGTTCAGGTGGCCGTCCATCTGGTCGCCGGGGCAGAGGACCCTGTTCCAGTACAGCGCGTTGTAGCCGACACTGAGCGCGATCGCCTCGCTGAATCGGTAGCGCAGTTTCACCTGCGCCTCGGGGACGACCGCGATGCGGCTCGACGTCTGCCGGCCGATGTTGCTTGACAGGGCGAGTACCGGGCCGGGGAGCAGGCCGTTGTTGCCCGACGTGGCCAGGATCGGCGAGCCGGTGATCTCGCGCACCTGATGCGATTCGCCGATGGCGACTTTGCTGCCGACCATGAACGCCCAGTTGCCGCGTTCAAACGTGAAGCGACTGCCGATCTGACCGCCCCAGAACTGCGTATGCGTGGTGAAGTTGGCCGCCCCGTATGCGAACTGCGACGGATCATTCAGCAGCCACAAGCGGTTGGCGACATCAACTTTGTCACGCAGGTTCAGGTAACGGAAGCCGAGGAGGAAGTCACCGCGGACGTTCATCTTGGTCCGCTCGACGGTGATGCCGGCGACGAGGTTCGCTTCTGTTCCCCACAGCCACGTGCGACCGACCGCTTCGGAGCTGCCTTCCACCTGTCCCGGGACGCTGAACGGCAACGCCTGGGCCTGCTCGCTGGGCGTGCGGTAGGGGATGTAAGTTGCCGGGCTACCGCTGCCGCTATTGCTGTTGAAGGTCACACTCGCCCGCCCCTGTTCGAGGAGGAAACCGGTGGCTTCAAACGCCAGCGAATCATCATCGCTGAGCCAGTAGCCGATCGTCGCCCGTCCGCCGGACATGGCGCTGAACTCGAACTTGGATCCGCCCTGGATCACCTGCGTGCCCGGCTGGCCGAACGCACCGGGCGCGGCATCGCCCGGGTTGCCGACAGTCAGCGTCGACGGCTTCAAACAGACCGGCTTGCTCCACCAGAGAAGGTACTCCGCCGAGCCGTAGAAGCGAGGGATCGACTGCACCACGGTCGGCTCGAGGCCGATCGCGACATCGGCCGGGTCGGCGGCGTTCAACGGTGTGGGTGCGTCCTGCGCGTTAGCACGCAGCGCGACCATGCAAAGCAGGCAAGCTATTCCAATTCGCATGACGGTCCCCGTTGGGGAGAAAGCGCGGCGACACTCTTCTATCGGCAAACAGGGCAAGCTGTATTCAAGAAATCGATTGTGAGGAAGATAACGAAGTAACCGGTTGACCGGCCCGGCGAAGTCGCAAATAATGGGCGTCCCGCGTGCACACTTCGGAGTATGTCCATGAAGCTGATCCTCTCCCTCATCATGTGCTTCTTCGCCGTTGCAATGATCCAGGCAGAACCGTCGCATCCACCGATGCGCGTGACACCGACCAGGACCGATCGACCGCTTGGTGCAGGGCCTGCCTACTTCGTCGATGCCCAATCCGGCACTGACAGCGCGGCCGGCACGGCCGAGAAGCCGTGGAAGTCAATCAACTTTGCCATGACGAAACTGCAACCCGGCGACACACTATGCCTGAAGGGAGGCACCTTCTTCGAACGCATCTACGTCGGCCTGCGTGGCACGCTCGAGAAACCGATCACCATCCGCTCGGCCCCCGGCGAGATTGCAACCATCGACGCCGGCATCGCCGACTTCTCACAGTCGCCAAAGACCGCCTGGGAACCGAACCCGAACGGCATGCCCGGCGAATATCGCTCGACGAAGAACTACCCGAACGCCCGCGATCTCATCGGCAGCTTCGGCGATTCGATGATCGGCCTGCAAACCTACTACCATGCCATCGACTTGCGATCGACCAGCGAAGCCATTGACTGGGAGAACTGGAACGATACGGCCAACAGCGACTACAAGCCGCTCTATTGCGGCCCGGGGCTTTGGTACGATGCGCGCGATGGCCGGGTCTACTGCCGGCTGGCGCACACGAATCTGCCCGCACCGATGCCGAACTACCGGGGTCCGACCGACCCGCGACAGGTGCCGCTGATCATCTCGCCGTTCAACGCGGTCGCCCTGCATCTGGATGGGGCGGAACATGTGAAACTGCAGGACATCACCATTAGAGGCGGCGGCTACACAACGGCCGTTCTCGATCACGCGAAGAACATCGAAATGGATAACGTGACAATCTGGTGCGGCACCTACGGCATCCGCGCGACGCGCACGGTCGGCTTCAAGTTCCTCAACTCGGCCCTGTACGGCAACGCGGCCCCTTGGACGTTCCGCACCGACACCAGCAAGCGCGACTACCCGGGCAGGCCGCACCGCAACATCACGCGGCTGAACACCCATTCGCTGCTGGAACTCGACGGCGGCCGTGAATCGTCCGTGTTCGCCACGCCGCAGAACGATCACTGGGAATTCGCGAACAGCGAGTTCACCGACGCGCATGATGCGTTGTATCTCGGCGGCATCGCCTGCAAGTTCCATCACAATTTGATTGAGAACATGCAGGACGACGGCATCTACCTCAGCCCGATGTACTTCCGACACAAGCTCGACAAATCGGAACCCGAGATCCACATCTACCAGAACATGATCCGCCAGGTGCTGACGCCGTTCGCCTTCGGCGGCACCGAAACCGTGAATCGAGATCGGGTCTTCATCTATCGCAACATCGTGGACTTGCGGCAACCGATTGCCACACAACGGCCATCGGTCAAAACACAGAAGGTCGGCTACAGCGGCGGCAAGCCGATGGGCGATCATGGCTCGCCGCCGTGGGCACGGATGAACATCTACCAGAACACGTTCGTGATCAGCGAGCCGGTCCGCGATGTCGCGATGGCGACGACCGGCAGCACGAAGGCGGGGGTGTCGAGGAACGTGTTCAACAACATCTATTTGCACTTCACGAAGCTGCCCGGCTACCTGCCGCCGGTGGCCGCGAACGGGGCAGTCGAAGACGGCAACCTCTTCTGGTCCCCGGGCGCGGATGAGAAGTTGACCGCGGGGCTGTTCACCCGCTATCGCGCCTCGGCCGAGTTCGCCGACAGCAAGAAACTGTATGCCGACGGATCGAGTTCGCATTCGCTGGTGAAGGACCCAAAGTTCGTGAAGGCCGAGGCAGTTCCTACCGTTGCGAATGATTACCGGCTGGCGGAGGGAAGCACCGCCATCGGCACCGGCGTACCGATCCCGGTCGAGTGGCCCGATCCGCTGCGCAAGGCCGACACGAAGCCGGATATCGGCGCATTGCCTGCCGGCACAAGCATGTTTCAGGCAGGTCGGCCGAAGGCGAAGTAAGTTCAACTGATTTTGAACAGCAAGCGCGCGTTGCGAGTCGTCTGTTCCGCCAGGCGCTCCGGCGTGATGCCCAGGCATTCAGCAAGGCAAGCGGCCGTGTGCGCGACATAGGCCGGCTCATTGCGCTTGCCGCGATGCGGGACGGGTGTGAGATAGGGGCTGTCGGTTTCCACCAGCACACTGGCGAAGGGAATGCTGGCGGCCACGTCGCGCAGGGCTTGATTGTTCTTGAACGTCAGCATCCCGGCGAACGAGATGTGCAGGCCCATTTCGAGGCAGGCGTCGGCCGTGGCCTTATCCCCGCAGAATGAGTGCATCACCCCGGCGATCGGGCCATGGCGGTCATACTCGATGCGCAGCATCCGCACGACATCGGCTTCCGCCTCACGGCAGTGGATCACCACCGGCTTATCGACCTGCCGCGCCAGTCCGAGGTGCCGGGCGAAATAGTCTTCCTGCATCGGGAACGGGGCACGGTCCCAGTAGCGGTCGAGCCCTGTTTCGCCGATGGCGACAACGCGGGGTTGGACCGCCCGGTCGAGGATGTGCGACCAGTCGTCGGGCTTCATTTCCGCGACATGATTCGGCTGAATGCCGATCACCGCCGCCAGGACGGAGTAGCTTTCGGCCAATTCCATCGCAGCGATACTCGTCGCGGCATCAACGCCGATGGTAAGGATCCGCGCGACGCCGGCCGCGGCGGCACGTTCCAGCACCGCCTGCAGATCGCCGGCGAAGCGTTCGTCATCGAGATGGGCATGCGTGTCGATGAGGGTCATGTGATTGGTCCGGTCGCGGCAATCCAGCAAATGAAATTGGGGCCACGAGAGGTGAAGGATACCAATTACCGCCGCGGGAAGCACAGGCGCCACTCTAAATCCGGTATCAACGGCCACGTTGATATCGATGAAAATCTCAAGGGCCCGCACACGCGAATCGGTAAGACGGGCTCGCAGCGCTGGTGACAACCCTGCGAATCATGCGGCTTTCAGTAAACGATGCGCCGTCGGGTAGCCCGCACGAACAAGCCAGACCTGCGCACCGGGAACGCGTCGATGCAATCGATCCACCGCCGAGTGATCGTCTTCGTCGATTTCAGATTGTCCGCTCCCGACATCAATCGCCACGAATTTACCGTCATCTTCCGCACGAAGTGCTGGACGGATCTGACGATCAAACGCCTCATTGCCGCGACGGGCAAGTTCGTCACGGCTCAGTCGCAGATCGGAACCGTGCATCTTGATGCCCTCGTTGGATTTACTAACCCGCCTGCGTCATCTGCTCGAAGTCGCTGACGTGTCGCCGGTTCAGCGCCACCAGCGTTGCCAGGGTCGCCCTCGCTGCCGGGTCGGTGATTGCAGCGTAGGCAGCTTCCAGATCGGCCAACTCGCGCATCTGCTCGGCGATCAGCGGTTTCATCAGCTTGCGGATGGCAACGAAGTTGTAGTTGGTGAATGTCGTGGGAAATGCCCCCAGATACGGCAGGGGGATGCGCTTCGCGTCCATCCACTCCGCCAGATCCGTCAGGGATTCCATTTCCTCATCGCCCAGCGAACGCAGCTTTTCGACCAGGCCACGATCGCCTGAACTGGACCAGGGAGTTGCCTGATTCACATATTGCAGGAACGAACGGTTCTCGCGCCGGAACAGGTCTTGCAGCCGCTTTTTGGTCTGTTGATCAATCATACTGTCATTATAGCACGCACTCGTATCCCGCCGCCTGCCGGCAGGCTTCCGCGAGGGGGTTCCACAAGATTCCCAGTGCAATCACCACGCCGGCAACGAAGACCACGAACACCGCGCCGGCGCGACTGGATCGGCCTGTCGGCTCCACGTCGTCAGGGGTATCCAGTACCATCACTCGCAGCACTTTCAGGTAGTACCCGGCACTGATGACCGTGTTGATGGCGGCAAGTGCCAGCAGCCCGAAGTAGGCGTACTGCAGGATCGGCAGGTTGCTGGCGTGGCGTCCCGCGTCGTAAAGCACGGTGAACACCTGAAACTTGGCGGCAAACCCGGCCAGCGGCGGCAGCCCCAGCAGGCTCAGCAGGCAGATCACCAGCGCGACGACGATGGCCGGCTCACGCTGCACCATGCCCGCCATGTCGGCCAGGTTCTCAGACCCGGTACGGTTTCGCAGCAATGCCACGCAAGCGAACGCCCCCAGGTTCGTGAACAGGTAGGCCGCCAGGTAGAACAGCACCGCGCTGTCGCCGGCCTGCGTCAACGGCACCAGTGCCATCAGCATGTATCCGGCATGTGCGATCGTCGAATAGGCGAGCAGGCGCTTCAGGTTGGTCTGCCCCAGTGCCGCGAGATTGCCGAACGTGGCCGTGATGCCGGCTATCACCGCCAGCAACAGGCCCAGCGACCCCGCGAACATGATGGCGGACTGCGACGTTTCGGGACCGGCCAGCGCATTCAGAAAACGGATTGCCAGAGCAAATGCCGCCCCTTTCGACGCGACCGACAGAAACGCTCCCACTTCGGCGGCTGCCCCTTCGAACACGTCGGGGCACCAGAAGTGGAACGGCACGGCCGACAGCTTGAACGCCAGCCCGACGATGATGAACAATGACCCGGCGGTCAACACCGCGTCGAACCCGCCGGCCTCCACCGCCGCCTGAAACCCGGCCGCCAGATCGGGCAAGTAGCCGGTGCCGAAACGGCCTGCCAGCAGGCTGATCCCGTACAGCATGATGCCCGACGCACTGGCCCCGTAGACGACGTACTTGAGTGCCGCCTCGCTGCCCTGCCGTCGTCCTTTCAGAAACCCCGCAAGCACATAGCTGGGCACGCTGGCCATCTCGATGGCGATGAACGCCATCAGCAGATGATTGGCCGAGGCCATCATCATCATGCCGAGTGTCGCCCCCAGAATCAGCACGTT
>JBBQII010000018.1:0-15271 GCA_038324795.1 Gemmatales bacterium | reverse complement strand
TGGATCAGCGACTTGAAAGGCTGCCCGCAGAACCCGGTCCGCCATGCCGAAGGCGATGTCTGGACTCACGTCCACATGGTCTGCGAGGCGATGGCTGCGTTGCCGGCCTGGCAGGCGCTTCCCGACAGTGAACGCCAAATCGCGTTCACTGCCGCGCTCCTGCATGATGTCGCCAAGCCGGTCTGCACACGTGTCGAATCCGATGGTTCGATCTCTTCTCGCGGACATTCCTGGCGAGGTGCCGTTCGTGCCCGGCAGATACTCTGGCGGCGCGGCGTGCCGTTTCAGCAGCGAGAGCAAGTGGCCGCCATCGTGCGTCATCATCTGGTGCCATTCTTCCTCAGTGAAAGCGAAACGCCCAAACGTCTGGCGATCGAAGTCAGCCAAACGACCCGTTGCGACTGGCTCGGCATCATGGCCGAGTCGGATGCCCGCGGGCGCATATGCCCAGACCCGGCCCAGATCATTGGCCAAGTCGAACAATTCCGCGAGGCATGTGCCGCGGCCGGTTGCCTCCGGCAGCCATTCGTCTTCCCATCCGATCATGCACGGTTCGTTTTCTTCCGTGATCTCGAACGGAAGCACGACGACTCGCCACCAGCTGAGTTTGCATCGGAAGTGGTTCTGATGTCCGGCCTGCCCGGCGCGGGTAAGGACTTCTGGATCCGCCGGCATCTGCCCAACCATGAAGTGATCAGCCTGGATGCGCTGCGTATCGACATGGGCGTCGCGCCGTCCGATCCGCAGGGAGTCGTGCTGCAACGCGCCCGTGAGATTGCCGTCCAGCACTTTGCGGCCCGGCGGTCGTTCGTTTGGAATGCAGCCAACCTCAGCCGCCATGTCCGCAACGAATGTGTTCGCTTCTTCCACGAGAACGGCGCGCATGTGCGAATTGTGTACGTGGAGGCCTCTCCCGAACGGCTGTTCAGCCAGAATCGGCAGCGTCGTCGGCGAGTGCCCGAAAGTGTCATCGAGCGCCTGCTTGATCGCTGGGAAGTCCCCGATGTCACCGAAGCACATCTTGTCGACTGGGTCGTCTCCTAACCATTGATTCTTGAACTTGGAAACACCAGTTGCGATACTCGGGATCAATTGTTCGGATTGTCGCACTCTCCCCACTGTGGGCGGCCCGACCCATGCAGTCGACCGTCGTCGAAACCGTGATGCAGATCACGCAACCTCCTTCGCTGAAGCATCTACTTGCAGTCTTTCTAGCCGTTGGCGTCACGTTCAGCGTTCTCGAGCGTCTTCGCCCGGCGATGCGCAGGTGCCCGATTCGTCCCGGGATGGCTGTCGACGTTGCCTATTGGTTGTTTACGCCGATCGTCACCAAATCGATCACCAGTCTGATGCTCGTCTGCGCCGCGTTCGTGATGTACCTGATGCTTGGTTGGCCGCTCACGGCTGCGGCTCTCGACGGCTTCGGCCCGCTCCGCCGACAACCGCTCTGGCTGCAGGCGTTCGAGATGCTCATTACGGCCGACTTCATCGGCTACTGGATTCACCGCGGATTTCACTACGGCTGGTTCTGGAAGATCCATGCCGTGCATCACAGCCCCCGGCAGCTCGATTGGCTGTCCGCCTACCGGATGCACCCGTTGAACGACGCGGGCTCGCGCGTCGCACAGACCCTGCCGCTGTTGGCGGTAGGTTTTTCGCCGATGGTGCTGATTGCCTACGTACCGTTCATCGTGATCTATGTCGTTTTTCTGCACGCAAACATCCGCTGTTCGTTCGGGCCCTTGAAGTACGCGCTCGTCAGTCCGTCGTACCACCGCTGGCACCACACCAGCGATGAAGAGGGGCTCGATTGCAACTTCGCAACCATGTTTCCGATCTGGGACATCCTTTTCGGCACCGTTCATATGCCGAATCGCGAACCGGTCGGTTTCGGCGTGAAGGATAATGCGGTACCCGAGGGTTTCGTTGCGCAGATGCTTCACCCGTTTGGCTGGAAAAACCCGGCCGCGGCGGCCGATAGAAGTGGTGGAGTTGAATCGTTTACCGACGGACCCACCGCATGCCGAGCGCTTTTGCCAACAAGGTCGTGATCGTCACCGGTGCCTCATCCGGCATCGGCCGGGCGCTGGTGCTGCGGCTGGCGACCGCCGGCGCACGTGTGGGCCTGATTGCCCGACGTCGGCCCCTTCTGGATCAAATCTCGGGAGAACTGCAGTGCCCGAACGCCGTCGCGGTTGCCGACGTAGGCGATCGGATATCCATTCACGCAGCAATCAACACCATCCGCGAATCGCTGGGCCCGATCGACGTTCTGATTGCCAATGCCGGAGTCGGCACGCCGACCCTGCTCGATCCGATCAACATCAGCGATGTTGAGAAAATGTTCCGAATCAACCTAATGGGCACCATCTACTCGCTGGAAGCTGTTCTCCCGGAAATGCTGAAACGCAAGCAGGGACATCTGGCGGTCGTCTCCAGCCTGGCGGCCTTCAAAGGCTTGCCGGGCGAGTCGGGATACTGCGCCAGCAAGGCGGCCCTGAACACCTACATGGAAGGGTTGCGGATCCAACTTCGTGGAAAAGGCGTCGGCGTGACAGTGGTCTGCCCCGGTTTTGTCAATACGCCGATGACCGAAGTCAACGACTTCCCAATGCCGTTTCTGATGAGTGCCGACCGCGCGGCCGAACATATCCTCTGGGCGATCCGCACGCGCAAGAAGCTGTACCGCTTCCCGCGCGGCACGTCGCTGCTGACGCGTTTCCTGGGCATCCTGCCAGACTGGCTCGTGGCGAAGACGATGAGCGACTACAACGACAAACCACCGATGAATGAGTTGAAGTGACGGCGTTACTTCTTCCCGCCGCCGACCGTCAGTTCCTTGATGTTCAGTTCGTTAATGGCGCTGAACGTCACCGCCGTGCCGGTCTTCAGAGCACCGCTGGCCAGCGCTTCCTTCCCCGTAAGCGTTTTCTTGGCGCCGCCTTCGACGATGATCACGACGGCATCGTCGTTGAGAAAGTACTCCTTGTCCATTAGTTCTTTCTTCTTCTTGGCGACGACGAGCATGTTGATGGTGATCGCCCCCGACTTGGCATCGACCTTCGTGATCGTCCCATTGTTGCCGCCTTTCTGGGCGCTGGCACTCCGCGGATCGCTCAGGAGCAGGAAAAACCCGAAGACCAGCAGCAAGCCGGGAAGTATGCGAGCCATAATGTAACTCGAATTGGAAAGAGTTGAAACAAGATTGCATGACGACGCTGCGAGCGAGAAAACTCACTGGCTTCCGAAGTCGATGGGCCAGTTCATGCCGCAGGTGAAGCCGCCGTCGACGTAAAGAATCTGCCCTGTCATGAACGCCGACGCATCGCTGGCAAGAAAGATGGCCGTGCCGAGCATGTCATCGGGCACGCCCATGCGAACGAGCGGGGTGTTGTTCGCTCCCCACTCCTTCATCGTTGGCTGCGACCAGAGCTTACGGGTCAGATCGGTGAGGATGAATCCCGGCGCGATCGCATTTACGCGGATCCCCTTCGGCCCCCATTCCATCGCCAACGCCTTCGTCATGTGCCCGAGTGCCGCCTTGCTCATCGCGTAGGGAACCACGCCCTTCACTGGCCGGTCGTTGTTCAGCGACACGACATGAATCTGGTTACCTTTCCCTTGCTTCAACATCTCCCGGCCGACTTCCTGGGCGAGCAGGAAAGCCCCCTTTTGATTGATGTCGATAATGAAGTCGTAGTCGTCTTCCGTGAGCTTTTCGGTCAGCATGCGACGGTTGACCCCGGCGACGTTCAGCAGCACGTCGATCTTCCCGAACTGCCCGATGACCCCGGCCACCAGTGCCTTGATGTCCTCCGGCTTGGCCACGTCACACACCATGGCGGCGACAGGACGGCCGGGTTTGGCGATTTCGACGGCTGTCTTTTCAAGGTTGTCCTTGTCCCGGCCGGTGATGATAACGTGCGCATCTCGCTGGGCGAAGCCCTCGGCGATCGCCCGGCCGATGCCGCGGCTGCCGCCGGACACAAGCACCACCTGGTCGGCCACACTGAACAGCTTGTCGGACATGTTGATGAACCCGAATGCAACGTCTTGAAGAGATCCGCCTGCTGGATTTGTATGAACTGGACACGCATCATTGCCCGCGCGGTGGAAATGGAAACAAACAAAGCCGGCGTCACTCAAATGACGCCGGCTTCGTTTGTTTCACCAACTTCACTCAGTTTCGAGTCGGCGGCAGAGATACCGGCCGACCTGCTGGCGGCAACATTATCTCCTTCTCCGGCGGCGGCAACAGCATCGGAGCGTTGGTGCTGCTAGCGGGCAGGATCGGCTTGACCGGCGGCACCGGGTCACCGGTGCGATTGGCCGGGGCCGTCACGCGGCCGATGATCGGCCGGGCATTCGGGTCTAGCTCGGATGGCAACTGGATCGGTGCCCCCTGATGTTCGATCAGCGCAGGCAACGGGTTCGGGCCATCACTGGTGGGCACAGTCTGCCGCTGACGGGCGACGATACCGGCCGTCCGCCGGGCTTCGTGGTCAGCAGCACGGGCCAGAGTGCAAGCCGGCAGCGGGCCATCGGCAATCTGCACGTTGTTGTACTGCATCAGCGTGCCCTTTGCATACTGCATTCCTGCGATCGCAATGTTGTAGTTGGCGATCGCGTTGTGCTCGCTGCTGAGTGCTGCGGCGAACTACTGCTGAGCATCCAGAATTACGATCAGCGAATCGCGACCGGCCTGAATTCGGGCATACAGGCCCTTCAACTGCTCGCCCAGCGCGACGCGCTGTTCGCGGGACGTCTCGATCTGCCGGTAGGCGCTGAACAGGTTCTGGTAGACGCCGGCCAGGAATCGCTCGGCCTTCAGTTCCTGATTCTTCAGTGTTACGAAGCTGCGGGCCAGGATCAACTGGGCCGCCCGCGTTGCCGCGTTCGCATCGCGTGTTCCCAGCGCGACGTCGGCCCGGAAGCCAAGCGTCCAGTTGTTGAAGTCGTTGCTGGCAAAGTTGCTCAGGGCGTTCGCCGGTTCGGACCCGTCAAGCTGGGTACCGATGCCGTTGATGTTATAGTTCGCGAAGAAGCGGAGGTCGGGCCGTTGGCCGTTCTGCTGGACCATCACGTCGAACTGGCGAGCCTTGATTTCCTGTCGGGCCAGCTGAAGTTCGGGGCGATAGGCGATCGCTTCGCTCCAGGCGCTCGACCAGTCGGGTTCGTACGGGGCAAGCGTCGGCGCATCGGCCGGCACAATCCGGCGATTGTCGGTGACGGGCATGCCGAGCATACCGCGCAACTGGCGTTCGCTTTCAAGTACCTGCTGCAGGGCGGCGATACGCTGGGTCCGGAACGAGGCGAACTGGGCACGCACCTGTGCTACCTCATGCGCGGTGGTCTTACCGGCCGCGAGTTCGGACGAACGTAACTGCCAAGTCAAGTATGCCTGACGCAGGCCCTGCTCGGCGGCGTAGAGCGAGAAGTAGTTCGCATAAAGGCCCCAGTAGACGTTCTCAACATTGAATAGCATGATGTTGACCGAGCGTTCAAAATCGAGCTGTGCCTGCTCGAAGCGAATGCGCGTGATCAGGATGCCTTCGGCTCGGCCGCCCGACGCGCGAATGTTCTGCTGCGTGCTGCCGGGATGCGATGGCAGCAACTGATTCATCTCGATACCGAAGTCGCGGAGCAACGGCTGTTCGAAGTTGAACGTCAGGGCCGGCTGATAGGCCGGGTTGATGACCGAGAAGCCGGCCGGCGGCGCCGACAGCTTCGTGTAGTTGGTGTTGAACGTGATGCCGGCCAGACCGCCGGTGGGCAGCGGTTTGAACATGCCGCTCGAGAACTGGGCGGTGTCGCCGTTCGAAAAGTTGTTCAGAAGGTTCGAGTTCGCAGTGTCGACGCGCTGCCAGGCCATGCTGGTGATCCAGCGGGCGTCGAACTTCGAAAGAGCACCTTCAATGTCGGCACCGACAATAGCCGGATCGAGCGCGAACGCCCGGATCGCGTCATCCCCGGCCACGGACCGGCCCTGGAACGTCAGCAGATCGTCGCTGTACGCAAAGGCCGAGCGGCCGCCACCACCGACGGTATTGAAGGCATTGAGCGCATTGAAGACCTGCGGCGAACCGCGGGTGCCCTGCTCCAGCGCGATGGCGAACGCCTCGGCCAGCGTCATGTACCGCACGGGCGCGTCGGGCTTATCGACGGTCGGTGGGGCTATGTGCCCCTCGGCCGAAGGGATGGCAGCGGCGTTCGGGTCGTTCTCGAAGTCTTTTGGCAAGCCGGCAATCGTGACCGCTTTGTGGTCGTCATGCGACATGTACAGCGGCTGTTTGCAGCCCGCCATCGTGCCGCACACCAGCAACGCCATCGCCAGCTTGTTCTTCCAGCGCTTCATGCGTGGCCCCCATCCATCACTGACACCGGTTCCCGCGATCAGTTACCTGCCTGCCCCCCGGCATGCATGGCCCGATCAAAACTGGTTCCCGATGAGTCGGCCCGGCGAAACGTGAAGCGACTGGTACCGCTTCATCCCCCGGTTCTTCGGGCCGACAAGGGGGCGGGTTTAACGCCCTTCGCCGGACAATGCAAGGCGACTCAGCCCGATTTTTGCCGATGATCGACATAAATTTCTCACGAGGACTGTTGCCGATTTCCCCTTGCTTGTCCCCTTTGGCCATTCGTATCATTTCCCCACTTGCCTGATGATCGTGAACGCATGGAGGATTCTAACGATGGCCAAGAAGACCAACTGCCCGATCAACCGCGCCCAGTTTCGCGCAGGTGCCAAAGCAGTTCCTGTTGTCATCGCCGGCTCGAACATGATCGCCGACGCGAAAGAGTTCTCAACCGGTTCGCTCGGCTGGTACTTGAACGGCAAGACCGTCATCGAGATCGATGGGGTGCCCGTCTCGGTGCAGATCGGCATGAACCTGACCATCGTCGGCAGCAAGGAATTGCCCGATGACGAAAAGCCAGGGGTCAGCACCCCGACAGCCCCCGCCCAGGATTGAGGCTCTCCATGATCGAACCGATCGAGTACCGCGGCTGGAAGAACAATCTACTGTTGAGCAACGGCGACGTAGAAGTCGTCGTAACGCTCGACGTGGGGCCGCGCGTCATCGCCTATCGCCTGCCGGGCGGCTTCAATGTGCTGAAAAACTACGAAGAGCACATGGGCGGCACCGGCGAGGAAGAATGGCAAATCCGCGGCGGCCTGCGCTTCTGGCTGGCCCCGGAGGACCTGACACGCACCTACTTCCCCGACAACCGACCGGTGAAGTTCACCAAGCTGGGTGAGAACAAGGTACGCCTGACGCCACCGCCCGAAGACGAGTACGGCGTGCAGAAGGAACTGACCGTGGGCCTGGATGACGAAGGCACCGGCGTCAGTATCGCACTGAAAGTGACGAACACCGGCCCTCTCCTCACTGAATTGGCCCCTTGGGCACCGACCGTGATGGCACCCGGCGGCATCGAGATCATCCCGCAGCCGCCGCACCGCAACCACCCGCTGCACCCGAAGAATGCCAAGTCGCCGGCCTGCTTCGCGCCGTCGCAGGAGCTGATCCTCTGGCCCTATTTCGACTTTACCGACACTCGCTGGACCTTCGGCAGCAAGTACATCTTCCTGAGACAGGACCCGAACAAAGGTCCGACAAAGATCGGCTTGGCGCATCGCCAAGGCTGGGTTGGCTACCTGAACTTGGGCAACCTGTTCGTCAAACGAATCCCCTATGTCGAAGGGGCGACCTACCCGGACATGGGGACGAGCTACCAGACCTTCTCGAATGAAGACATGCTCGAAATGGAAACCGTCGGCGTTCTGACGAAACTGGAACCCGGTGACAGCGCCGAACTGAGCGAACGCTGGCAACTGTTCGGCAGTGTTCCCGCCGTGGAGACGGAGTCGGACGTCGATCGTTTGATTTTACCGCTGCTGAGATGAACAACGGCAAGTCTAGCGGGCGACCCAACGGGTCGATCGCTAAACAATCGCGTCGATCACCTTCCCGTGATCGATGTCCAATCGCTTGCGGCCCGGGATCTCCAGTGCCCGTGAATCCAGACCCAACTGCTGCATGATTGTGGCGTGAATGTCGGTCACGTAGTGACGATCTTCTACCGCGTGGAAACCGATCTCGTCGGTTGCTCCATGTACAATGCCACCCTTGATGCCGCCACCGGCCATCCAGACACTGAAGCCGTAGATATGATGGTCGCGGCCATCGCTGCCTTGTGTACCCGGGGTGCGCCCGAACTCGGACGCGAAGACGACCAGTGTCTCCTCCAGCAGGCCGCGGCGTTTCAAGTCCTTCAGTAACCCCGCGATCGGCTTATCGACCTGCCTGGCGTTGCGTTCATGGTTGGCCTTCAGCCCACTGTGGGCGTCCCATACCCCCGCCCCGCCGGCACCATGCTGGATCTGAATGAAGCGCACACCGCGTTCGATCAGCCGACGACTGGCGAGCAACTGCTGGCCGAAATCTTTGGTTGCCGGCTCGTCGATGCCGTAAAGCTTCTTCGTTTCTTCCGTTTCGTCTTGAAATCGCAGCACCTCGGGAACCGACGTCTGCATCCGATATGCAAGTTCGTATGCCTTTATGCGGGCGGTGAGTGCCGGATCGTTCGGATACTCGATGCCGCGCAGCGTGTTGAGTTTGCCGACCAAGTTGAAATTGATCTCCTGTTCCTTGCGGGACAGGTCGCGTTCGGGCTTGCCGAAGTCGAGCGGATTGGCCGGATCAACGCGGATTGGCACTGCGTCGTGCTCTGGCCCCAGGTAGTGGCCATCCTTGATGTTCCAGTACTCTCGCTTGCCCATCGAGATGAACTGCGGCAGGTTCTGATTCAACGAGCCAAGCCCGTAGTGAACCCAAGCCCCCAGGGTCGGGTATTCACCATCGAGCATGTGCCGGCCTGAGTGAAACTGCGTCTGCGCCCCGTGGTTGTCGTCGGTCGTGTACATCGAACGAACGATTGAAATGTCGTCGACGCAGGAACCCAAATGCGGGAAGAAATCGCTGACCGGGATGCCGCTTTGACCGTATCGCTTGAACTTCGTCTGCGTCGGGTACAGCTTGTTTCGTTGCTGCCCGTTGGCGTCGTTGACCACAACGACCCGGGCCAGCGCCAACTTCGCGGGGTTCTGAACATCCTTGTACGGAGTCTCCGCGATCGACTTACCGGCGTACCTGTCGAGTTCCGGCTTGGGGTCGAACGACTCAAGCTGACTGACTCCGCCGTTCATGAACAGCCAGATGACGCTCTTTGCCTTCGGCGACACATGCGGCCGGCCGCTTGGCGGCGACCAGTTGCCGGGTGCCGACGCGACTGCTTCAAGCTGAAGCATCGCCCCGAGCGCGAGCCCGGTGAAGCCCATGCCCATGTCGGCGAGGAAGGTACGACGGTGGATTCCTGGATTATGTCGCATAATGACATTGTGTGATGAACGAACACGACCGGTCAAGCAATTTCAACGACCCGTGTAGCGAGCATCCCGACGGGATACCGCGATGAGAGTGTGCCGACAGCTTGCTCGTCACTTAGCAACTCCAGCGGCGAAATAGAAAAATCGACGAATTGGTCGTAGCCGACGAAGACATAGATCGTCCCAGTTGCCGTCTGTAGATTGAGAATCACATCCGCAGCGCCCGGCACCAAGCAGGGTCACGGACCGGGCTGCTTGGCCTGGCGACAACATGAAGCACTGTCGTTTTGACGGAATTGATCACTGGCTCCGAATAATTCTCACGATCTCGCGACCTCAGGCGAGAATCATTGCCTTCCGGTGTGAATCAAGCGTATAGCGAAGCAATGAACTCCTGAAATGAGAGGTCCAGGTACCGGTCCATTCTTGGGAAGGTGTTTTGCAACGCAACATCTCCCATCAAATCAGCCGATCTTCCCGGCCGAGACTGAACCTTGGCTGCCAGAGAATCCCGAACAGCAGGAGCATCCACCCCATCGAAGCACGAATCCCTTCTGGATGTTCGACTAGTCCACGCGTTTCATTCCACGGAACAGTTCGAGATTCGGGCAGCCAGCCAAGCACGATTAGAGTTATCCTCAGAATCGTTGTAACGAACGGATTCGCGAAACACTTCCTCGACCAGGGCCAAATTCGCTGACTTAGCAACGGCAACCCGAGAAATACGACGATTGGGATGACCACTGCGATATGGAACCATTCCACTGACGGCCGATGCTGTGGCGGCCAAATTTCACCCGGCGGTTCGAGGTAATTCAACACTGCTGCCGCAAGATACTCGATGAGGCTGAGCACGAACACAATCGCGATACGAAATACCATGGGCTCTACTCTACCGAAACGAGTCGATCAGCGCTCCCCTCATACTTCATACACAATCCGCCCGTGCTTCGTCGATCGAGAAATTCGCTCGGTCGCGTGCAGGCCCGCCAGAACGAACTCCAGGCACGACGCCCGTACAGCGTCGCTTTCACCAGCGTTCACTTCGAACGCTTTCTCCCAAGCCTTGGGGACCCGTTTCAAGCGCGAAGCGTATTCGGAGGACGGCAACATGTCGCCCACTTCGATCTTCACGCCCTTGCTGAAAACGTCGGAGATTTCATCCAGGCCGTGCTTGTCGACGTACTCGTCGAATACTTTGCCGACCGCCTCAGCCACCAGAGCTTCCAGCACCTGCTTCTCGCCCATCTGATGGCTGCCCATCATGTCGAGTTCCAGCTTGCCCAGCGACGATGTCGGCAGATGCCCCAGATCGCTGATGCGCGGCACGGCCGGTTTTTCGCCGTGCCGAATGCCGCGATGCCGGGCCGAGGCGACCATTGTCCGATAGTTCGCTATGCTGAAGCGGGCGCTGACGCCCGACTGGTGATCGACGTATTTCGACTTGCGGGCGCCGACGCTGACTTCCTCGATGATCTCACGCATGAAGTACGGCACCTGTACGGGGAAGTCGCCGCCGACATCGAAGTTCGCCTCCTGCTCCATAATCTCGATGCCCAGCGATCGCTCCTTCGGATAGTGCGTCTGGATCAGCGAGCCGATGCGGTCCTTCAGCTGTGGGATCACTTTGCCCGAACGGTTGTAGGTCGACGGATTCGCGGAGAACAGGATCAGTACGTCGATGTCGAACTGAATGGGATAGCCGCGGATCTGCACGTCGCGCTCTTCAAGGATGTTGAACAGGCCGACCTGGATCAACTCATCCAACTCCGGCACTTCGTTCATCGCGAAGATGCCGCGATGCATGCGCGGGATCAGGCCGAAGTGCAGCGCATCCTCGGCGGACATGCTGGTCCCCAGCGCCAGCTTGGCGGGGTCAATCTCACCGATGATGTCGGCAAACTTGGTTCCCGGGGCAAGGCGTTCCGCATAGCGTTCACTTCGCGGCCACCAGGCGATGCGCACATTTTCTTCCGAATGGGCCGCGAGATAGTCCCGCCCAGCCTTGGTGATCGGGTGGTAAGGGTCCTCGTGGATCGGGTTGCCGGGGATATCGAGGTATGGCAACCACTCGTCGAGAAAACGGACCAGTGCGCGCATGAGCCGACTTTTCGCCTGCCCCTTTTCGCCCAGGAACAACATGTCGTGCCCGGCGAGCAGGGCGATGTTGATCTCGGGAATTACCGTGTTTTCATAGCCGATGATGCCGGGAAACAGCTCCTCCCCCGACTGCAGTTGCCGCATGAAATTGGCGGTAACCTCTTCCTTGACCGTGCGCGATTGCCAACCGCTTACCTTCAGATCACGAAGATTGTCGGGACGGGATTGTGTATCAACCACTGCTGACCTCCAAATTTCATCTCAGGGATACACAGATTCTAGGCGCGCCGGCCAGCCTCAGACTTGGGTTTCGCGAAACCATGTCGAACTCGGGGCGGTGACGTGATACGATCACTTAAAGGAACGTTCGACCCATTCACGGAACTTGAGATGCCGCTGCTCGATCACTTTCGCAGCGATCTCGACGAGATCTACAGTTGGGAAGCCATCCATTCCGGATGGGCCGGCACAATGGTCACTGGTCTGAATCGCATCCTGCCCGAAAATTTCACCGCCATCGAGCGGCAGCGCTTCGGCGGTGAAGTGGAAATCGATGTTGCGACGTTCGAACTCGCTTCTGCCGGAATTGGTCGGATCAACGGCCACAGCGGCTGCGCCCTGCTCGAAGCTCCGGTCTACTCTCCTCCGGACGCCTTAAGTACCGTTCCGCTCAGCTTCCCTGACATTACTGAAGTGCGCATCTATCAACGCGACGGCGGAAGTCGACTCGTCGCCGCCATCGAAATTGTCAGCCCCGGCAACAAAGACCGTCCCGAAGAACGACGGGCCTTTACCGTAAAATGCGCAAGCTTCCTCAGCGACGGTATCTGCCTGATTGTCATCGACATGGTGACCTCTCGGAGTGCGAATCTGCATGCTGAACTATTGAAGATTCTTGGGCAGACTGACGACTCACTCTCGCCTCTTTATGCCGCGACGTATCGACCGGTGGTCCGCAACGACTCAACCGAACTCGACATCTTGACCGAATCACTCAGTGCGGGCGAGACACTTCCAATCATGCCGCTACGCCTGGTCGGCGACCTGTTTGTCCCGCTCGATCTCGAAGCCACCTATATCGAATGCTGCCAGCAACGGCGGTTAATCTGATTGCTGCAAGGATCTGTCATGCACAAGCGATGTTTGTTGTTCACACTTGCCGTCATTGTCAGCGCTGCTTCCCCTTCCTTCGCCTGGTGGGAAGACGGCCACATCATCGTGGCGAAGATTGCCGAGAAACATCTGTCGAAGGAAGCCCAGACCGGCATCAGGGAACTGCTCGATGGTCCGGAAGGCGAACGCGCCATCAGCGATTCGCGCATGTGCAACTGGGCCGACCTGATCCGCGGCAGCGGGCAATTAAACCGCAAATACCCGAAGAACGATACCTGGCATTACATCAACATCGAATTGCAGCAGAAGCGCAACGACAGCTGGAAGGCCGACGAAAAAGGGAACGATGTCATCGGCGCGATCGAACGCTTCAAGAAAGTGCTGGCCGACACCAAAGCTGACAAGCAGGACCGCAAGGAAGCACTGTTGTTCCTGGTTCACTTCGTGGGAGACATGCATCAGCCGCTGCACACCGGCAACCGCGAGGACGACCGCGGCGGCAACCAGCAGCCGATCGAGAGCATCATCGTTAACGGAAAGGCGGCCAAGGACAACTTCGGCAAGCCGCACAATCTTCACAAGGTATGGGACGGGCACCTAGTCGATGCGATCCGTGGCGGATTGACCGTGAACGATTTCGCGACACGCCTGAACGATGAGATGACCGATGACGAACGCGACGCGTGGAAGAAAGGGACCGTGACCGACTGGGTCTGGGACTCCCATCAGATCACGCTGGACCGCGTCTACAAGTTCACGGACGGCACCGACCTGCCCGCGCGGGACAAGCCGGCCGCCGCCCTGACGGAAGAGAACTACATGAAGGCAAACGAGAAGTTCGTTCGCCCTCAACTCAAGAAGGGCGGAATCCGGTTGGCAACTGTTTTGAATGAGTGCTTCAAATAAACCGCTTACGGCATAACCCTATTTCGGGAACCACCGCTCGTCCGCAACGGTTGCATCCACCGGGTCGCTTTCCATCGCCCGAAGGAACATCACCAGGTCTTTTTTCTCCCCAGGCGTCAGGTTCAGTTTTATCGGGATGACCGGTCGGCCGCCGCGTGCGAACACCTCCACCTTCGGGCCGGTCCAGAGCATGTTGGCAGCCTTGGCCTTCAAATACGCCTGCTCGGCATCGTAGTCTCGCATCTTCGGGTCGAGGAACTCGTTGGCGTTGCCACCCTTGTCGTAGAAGTCGACCACTTTCTCCAGCGTATTCTCACTGCCGTCGTGCATGTATGGCTTGGTGCTGAGCAGTCCGCGCAGCGGCGGCGTCTTGAACGCACCGATCTGCGTATGATCCTTGTGCCCGGTCGGCAGGCTGCCGTAACGGCCCAGGTCGCCTTCCGGCAGTTTGCCATCCTTCACGCCGACGCCCAGATTGTGGTACGCGAAGTCAGTGAACGACTCGCCCACGTGGCAGTTGGCACAACGGGCCTTGTTGAAGTAAAGCACCCGGCCGCGGTTAATGCTGGACGCCGTATCGGCGATCTTGTCCTGATCCTTCGCCAGATCCAGTTGCAGTGCTGCCAGTGCATGCGTGTCCTTCGCAGCGAAGGCCTGTTTCAGCACCGTTTCGTAGTCCTTGTTCAGGATCTCTCGCTTGTTGCTTTCCTCGTCCTCAATCCGTTGCAGCATCGCGACTTCAGCCCGGTCGTTGAGCGAATTGCCGACAAGTACCGTGCGTTCATACGTGGCAATCGCCTTGGCGACCGCGTCACGTGTGGGGGCATGGCCGAACTCTTTCTCAAAGGCCTTCACGTACTCCGGCTTGGCACGAACTCGCTTCACCACTTCATGCCAGGCATTGCCTTTTCCGTCGAACATCTCAGCGGGATTTTGAGGTGGGCCCTGAGCCTGTTCCTCGAGCGAGCTAGCCCGGCCGTCCCAGAACTGCTGGCGATTGAACGCGGCGTTCAGCACGGGCGGGGCGCTCATGCCGCCCTTCTTGCCGCTGATGCCATCGGACACTTTCTTGCCATCCGTGTAGCCGAAGGTCGGTGAGTGACAAGTCGCGCACGAGACTGTCAAGTCGCTGCAAAGGATCGAATCGAAGTAGAGTTCCTTGCCGAGCTTCCAGCGGGCCAGGGTCATCGGGTTCTCGACCGGCACGGGCGGGGCCAGGTTGAGGCCCAGCGGCAACTTAATCTTCACCACCTTGCGGGTCGACATCTGCCCAGTCACGGGGTCAATGACCTCGTCGGTGGCGTCGTTCCAGTACTTCGGCAGAGCCTCCCATTCCTTGCGGTTCTGCCCACGGCTGACGAAGACGATCGGAACCTGTTCGGCCGCAGTGAACCGAAGCGATTCATTGGGAAACAGATGATCGTAGTCGGCAACAGCAGGAGATTGAGCACCTGCATCGGCCAGCACGGCATTAGTCAACAGGAGAGCAAACAACCATCGGGAGAACGTCATTGCTTAGATCCTTTCATTTGGTCGGCAAGCGCGGACGGCGGGAAATACTGGCGGTACTTCAACTGTTAAAGGATGCACGGGTTGAAGTCAATGGGGTGTGACCGGCTCAGATCGCACCGAAATCCGCTGAAAATACGCATGGGTTCCACTTCACAACACCGATGATTTTTCACCAATAAGTTGTTTTATTACATACACTTGTGGCATTCTGATGTCCAAAATAGCGCTCGAAATCGTGAGAACACAAGCAAG
>JBBQII010000017.1:0-15316 GCA_038324795.1 Gemmatales bacterium | reverse complement strand
CCGCCGACAGGATGAGTGCCGGGGGGCCGCCGACAACGATGTTCACCGGCAGCCGCTCACCCCGGCGGATGGCCGTGGCATGATGCACGCCGATGCCGCGATGGATCTGGTAGTGCAGACCACGCGGGCCGAGGGGAATTGCCTGCCGCTGATGAACTACCTGGCGGCGGGCCGACCCGGAATCACGGCCGCGCACACGGCCATCGGCGACTACTTCGACAATGAAGTCGGCTTCGTGGTCAACTCGAATCTTACCCCCGCCTACTGGCCGCAGGAACTGCGGCCCAAGTACCGCACCAGTTGGCATCAGCCAGTCTGGACGTCGCTGGTCGACCAGCTGCGCCGCAGCTACGACGTGGCGAAACATGACCGCGCGACTTACGAACGCCTGTCCCGCAACGGCCGTGCCCGCATGCATGACTGGCTCAGCGAGGAACGTGTTTACCCGCTGCTGCGGGATGCCCTCGACCTCGTCGCGCATGGCGAAACGCGGTCGATCCGTCGGGCTGCCTGATCATTCTCCTGCCCGCCCCGTGCGAAAGGATTCACTGATGAACTCGGCCGTGAAGAAACTGATCCGACACGTCGTGCCCACGCAGTTGCTGCAGATCCTGTGGCCGTGGGGCGGCGTGGCCATGCGCGAGTGTATGCGCAATGGCTGCTACCTCGGGGACAACAATCAACTGTTCCCCGGCTTCATCATCGAACAGCTCGACACGTACGTCGATGTCGGCTGCGGCACCGGTGACGACTGCATGTTCGCCGCCCGCTGCGGTGCCGAAGTGATCGGTGTCGACATCAACGAAGGGCAGATCGCCGATCTGGCGAAGCGGCTGCGCAAGTCGGCCGCCCGGCAGCACCGCGCGATCGTCAGCGAATGTAACCCGTTGCCGATCGAGGACGAAACGGCAACGCGAGTCGTCTGCCGCGAAGTGCTGGAACATGTGCCGGACCCGAAGCAGTTCATGGGCGAACTGGTGCGCATCGGTCAGCCTGGAGCGCGCTACCTGCTGGCCGTACCCGATCCGGCCAGCGAAGCGATCATGAAAAAGGTGGCAAACCCCGCCTATTGGCTGCCGCCGAATCATGTGCGGGTGTTCCAGCGAGATGAATTCGCCCGCCTGATCATCGACAGCGGTCTGACGATCGAGAAACGCTCGGGCTACAGCAGCTTCTGGACGATGTGGTGGACGATGTTCTGGCCAGCCGCGCAGAACATCCCGTTCGGCTCCGCGCCGACGCCCGTGCTGCATCACTTGAACATGCTCTGGAGCCACATGATCGCCGACCCGCGATATGCCAAAGTGCTCGACGTCCTGGACGAGACGCTGCCGAAAAGCCAGGTTATTGTCGCGGTGAAGGAATAGCGGCTCCACTCAGGGCCACGAGCGCAGGGCAGCGGGCGGATCAACCGCTCCCTTGCGGTCGCGGCTCTGCGTCACGGCTCGCCCATCGTCCTACTTTTTCTCCTCTTTGACTTCAATCTTCACTTCTTTCTGGATGACCATCGGCGGGGCGGCGTTACCGCCGACGCCGACGCGGAACGGGACGGCCACGCCACCCATCATCGTCCACAGGCCCATCTCGGCCCGCAACGTCAGCTTGTCGCCACCCTCGACCTCGAGTCCCAGCAGGCGGATACGATCGATCTCGGCGAACCTCGCATAGAGCGCGCCGATCGTGCCTTCAAGCGGCTCACCGGAAGTTTTGACCATCGCCATCAGGCGCTTGCCCGAGACGTCGAACGCCGCCATCGGCATCGGCTTCGGCGTCCGCTTCTTCGAGAGAAGATCGCTGATCGCCTGCTTGCCGTCGGCACCGAACGTGATGTAGCAGGCGTCCGGAGTCACGGCGAAGTAGACCGAGCTTTTTCCGAAGATCTTGATCGCTTTCTCTGGAAGCAACTCGCCTGTCTTAATCTCGTGAACGTTCGCATTGCCGATCTGGAACGCATCAACCTTTAAGCGATCCTGTGCCTCTTTGTTCGGTGCCACCTTCAGGGCTGCCTTGAATGCCGCTTCCAGCTTGCCCGCGTCCTTCAGCGTCACGCCGCCGACGGCCGTGTACTGGCCCTTCTTGTCCGGCCCGCGCAGGCAGGCAACGCCATCGGCGAGGCCGCTGTCCACCGTCTTCTTCAGCACGGCGAACAGTTCATCCTTCAATGCCACGATCTCTTTCGGTTCGTTCGCCCGCATTTCCTTGCCGACCTCGTTCGACCCGTGCGTGAGCAACTCGCCTACCAGCCGGCGGATATCCTCGGCGAAGAACGGCAGCGACACCACGGCATGCGCGGCTGAGTCAGCCGTCACCAGACCGGCCATGGCGTTCGTGTTCGGCTTGATCCCCTTGATGAACCGGGCGACGTCCGTGCCGTTGACCGCTTCAAACGTCGTTTCGAGTTTGATGGAACCAATGTGCGGGTCAAGGTCGGCTCGCAGCACGATCTCCTTGCCGTCGAGGAACAGGTTGCGCGACCAGCGCTCAGCCGTGCGCGAAAAGTCAACGATGAACGGCTCGGCGTTCTTCGGAACTCCGCGACCCAGTTCCCGGTCGATCCCCTGCTTGAAGGCTCCCAGAATCGTCGTCCGCAGTTTCTCCGGCACATGGTCGATGCGCAGCCGTACCACGCCGGCCGCCTTCTCGTTGGAGTCGATGACGTCGGCGGGGTGCAGCAATTTCCTGGTGTCGAGCTTGTCCGGATCGACGCCGATGTAGGCGTATTCCTTGTAGAACCGCAGTGAGCCGCTGACGGGCGCATCCGGAATCGGGAACGTGTACAATTCGCCTGTCTTGTCGAGTTTCAGATCCAGCCCGTTGAGAAAGTCCAGAAACTTCTTCTGATCGCTGATCGGCACGAGAACGATCAGGCTGCTGTCGTCGAAGCGATTTTCGAGCAGTCCGAGCCCGAAGCGGCCGTACGCAGCCCAGGGTCGCTTCACATCGACACCGGGCAGCATATTCGGGTCGAGTTTGCTGAGGGCCTCTCTCTCGAACTCTGCGTAAAGGAACGGCGGCAGCACGTTGCGCGCGGCCGTCTTGATCGTCGTGAGCAAGTCGTCGATCGAACGCACCTGCGCCGAGAAGGCGGGGGCGTCCCCGATCTTGTTGCCGGATGGCAACGGCGCGCCGGCGGCAGTCGTCGCCAGGCCCAGGGCAATTGTGATGAACAGCATTCGCGTGAACATGGGACAAACCCTCGACTGGGGGAACTCGGGTATCACGAACTCAATTGTCGTTGGTGCGGCGGGCGATGCCACGCAGGCCGGCGAAGGCCGCGCCGGCCAGATCGTCGCTGCCGGACTTCTGCCACTCTTCGAGCAGCTTCTTCGATTTGTCGGTGCCGATCTCGGCCAGGATCTTCGCCACTTCGATGCGCTGCCGGTCGTCCTTGCAGCCGTGGTACTTCAGCAGGACCGGTTCCGCCTTGTTTCCGATTTCTTTCATCAGTCCCAGCAGCATGCCGCGGTCCAGCCCTTGCGACATCCCCTTGCCGAGTACCTCGCCGCGCTCGTCGTTGAGCGGCAGCAGGGCCAGCAGCTTCAGTGCGTTGTGTCGGGCGAAGATGTCGTTGTCGCGTGCCAGGACGATCAGTGCGTCGTTGTTGTCTTCGCTCACATAGTTCTTCATCGCGGCGAAGACCTGCTGCTTCACGAAGATGTCCTTCGAAGCGAACTCGGTCATCAGCGCCTCGGCAATTTCCTTCTGGCGTTCCGTCGCCCGGCGGTCGGTCAGACGTTTCGCCGCGGTCTTGATGCGATCCTTGTCGCCTGATTTCAGCGAGGCGATCAGCGCATCGATTTCGCCGTTGTCGGCATTGGCATTCGGCATCGGCGTGGCCACCGGCGGCGGGGCGGGCACCTTCCGAGCGCTGACGAGAGCCTGCTCCGCCTTTTCGCCTTCCAGCAGCGTGATCGCCACCTTGATCCGTACCGTTTCGCGAACGCTCTTGCCGCTGATCGCGCCGTCAAACGTCATCGACACCGGCAGGCCCTGCTTGACGGAGAAGCGCGTCAGCGCCTTGCCGTTCAACCTCAGGGTGACCGGCTCTGCATCGTCCAGCGTTTTGAGTTCGTACTTCTTCTCAATGGGAACAATGTCCCCATCCCGCTTCTGCATCGTGTACTGGGAACTCTCGCGCGCTTCGTGTTCCACCGTGCGTTCGGCGGGCACCGGCTGAGGCGCCACCGGTTGCGGCGGGCGCAGCGGATTGATCGGCTGCGGCGGGCGGATCATGGGCGGGCGGATCGGCTGAGGGATACCGCCCAACGGCGGGCGGGCCGGGTTGGGAATCAGCGGTTGCGGCGGGCGGATCGGGTTGAACAGCGGGGGCAGTTGTCTCGTGCCCTGCGGCAGAGCCGGCATCCGGAAGACAGTCTGCTTCTCCCGGATGACACAGTCGCTTTCCTGTTCCCACTTCGACGTGCCGGCTTGCGGCAGCGGGTCGATGATCAGTGTCGACAGGTTGCCGAGCATGAACGGCAGTTGCGGGTCGCCCTTCGCACGGACGATCGCACCATCGGTATCGAGCATGAACTGTGTGACCGTCGGCCGTTCCTGCCGGGTGGTGCGCGTCGTCTTGCGGTTGTTCGCCGGGCCGGTCGTTTCTTCGGTATCGATTGTCAGTTCGCCGAAGTGGCGCAGCTTGAAGCCGCCATCGTCGGCACTGAGAACTTCATAGCCGCTGGTGCCTTTGACCGTTTCCTGCACATTGCCGTTGATCACGTCGATCCGCACCGAGTAGGCATAGGTCTTCCCCTGCCGCCAGTTGTACCGCAGTGTCGGCACATCATCGTCGGCCGCGCGGACGACAGAGGGAGTAGACGACAAGATCGCAAGAAGTAATGCCGAACAAGAGATTGGAAAGGCCTGGGAGATTCGCATGGTAACTCCTGGGAGTGGCCGTGGGTCGAAAGGGCGAACGCTCGGCGAGGATAGTGTAACAGGCGGTTTTCACTTCCGAAGCAATTTCGCCAGCGGTGTCCGCAGGAAGAAAACGCCCGGGCCGCCTTCCTGTCTGGCGTCCACATCGTAGTAAACCGTGCCGATCGTCGCATCATCCAGCGAGATCGTGCGCGGGCAGGCCCGGCCGCCGATCGGCCTGCCCGGGTTGTAGAACTCGTACGGCTTGTCGAAGTTCCACGTCGCGCCGTCGTCCGTCGAGACGACGAAGTGCCACCTGTCGCCGCCAGTGCCCGGGCCGATCACTTCGCCGGCGATCAGCCAGCCGTTCTTCAACACGGCCAAATCGAAGCGCCAGCCGTTCTCGGCCAACTTCGGGAACTTGCCGAGCTTCTCCCAGGTCTTGCCCATGTCACTGGTGCGCTGGCCGTCGCCGGCGACGATCGTCCCCTTCGGGGTTCGCACCATCGGCACCTGGCCATGCTTCCGGCCCGCGTCGAATGGCGTTTCCTTTCCCGTTGTCGGGTCCAGAATCACTGCGCGATCACTAAGGGAGAACAGCCATTCCGTCGGCGACAGCTCGACGAACGGATGTCGCAGAATACTCGGCGTCATCGGGTTCTTCGCCAGGCTTTTTGCTTCGCTCCAGGTCTTCCCCTCATCCCCGCTGATCGAGTACTGCACGTAGCGGGACTTGTCCTTCGCTTCGGCGTCCGTGTACCAGGTGTTCCACGCATGCACGATCCGGCCGTCGGCCAGCGCGGTCAGCGCCCCGGGATAGATTGACAGCGACTCCGTCGGCGGCAGCGGCTCCGGCTTGCTCCAGGTCTTGCCGTCATCGGTTGAACGCGTTACGCGCAGATCCTTGAAGTCGGCCTGACTGAAGACGATGACGATCGTCCCCTTTTTCGATTTGCAGATGGCCGGATGAATATGCCCGCTGACGCCGCTGGCAATGCGGACGGGATTGGCGTCGTCCGCGTGGAGCGTAGCGGTTGCAAACAGAAGGATGGCAAGAGTTCGCATGATGTTGACTCGCGTGGGAAGAGTGCAGCGAATGGTAGCCGATGCAGCGGGTGATTGCGAGCAGGATTGCTGAATCAGGGCAACTCGCCGGTTTTCACTGTGCCCCGGGCAGACTCTGTGGCAGAATCTCGGGGGAAGCGGCTGACGGGAACGCCCGTTGCCATCAACCGGGAGACGTCATGCGAACTGTTCTGACATTCGGCCTGCTGGTGCTGCCCGCATTCGCCCATGCGGATGATGCCGGGCTTCGCAAGGCGGTCGCGCTCTATGCGTCCTTCGACGAATGGCCCGAAGCGGACTTCGGCAAGGGAGCGTTAAAGTTCTCCACGCGCACGAACGACCCCGACAAGAAGGGGGAGTTCAAACACGAAAAAGGCTTCGATGCGCAGGTCTTTACCCTGAACCGCAAGAAGGGTGTGCACAATGCCTGCCTGGAGGTGGTCGATGTGCTGCCCGATAACGGGCGCATCTATTTCCCCGCGAAGAACAACATCGGTTTCAAGCCCGGCGGTTGGGGTGGGGCGGTGTCGATGTGGGTGAACTTTGACCCGAACCTGATGTTGAAGACCAAGTTCTGCGACCCGGTACAGATCACGCAGAAGGGGGCGAACAATGGCGGCATCTGGTTCGACTTCAATGATGCCAAGCCTCGCGACCTTCGTCACGGCGCGTTCACGGCCGTGCCCGATGGTACCAAGACATTGACGGAGGACATGGCGGACGCCCCGATGGTCAAGGTGCCGCGCGTGGCGTTCAAGCAGGGCGAATGGCGGCACGTGGTGTTGTCGTGGAATAACTTCGATACGGGCAAGCCCGATGCCGTGTCGCAGCTGTGGATCGATGGAAGATTGATCGGTGAAGTGAAAGACCGTCCCATCGCCATGAACTGGGACATGGACAAGGCCGGCATTTATGTCGCGATCAACTTCATCGGTCTGCTGGATGAGTTCGCGGTGTTCAATCGGCCGTTGACTCCGGGTGAAGTCGAAACACTGTACAAGTCGCCGGGCGTGCTGGCGGCGGTGAAGAAGTAGTAAGGGAGAATGAAGATGCGTTGCCTCTCCGTGGGAATCATGCTGGTATCCGCCTCATCGGGTATGGCCCAGTCGCAGGCGCTGTTCGATGGCAAGTCGACGGCCGGTTGGACGGCGGCCGGCGGCGGCGAAGTCGGCAAGGGCTGGGCGATCGAGGATGGGGCACTCGTCCGCAAGGACAAGAATGCCGGCGACATCTGGACGAAAGAGCGCTTCGGCGACTTCATCCTGGAACTCGAGTTCAAGACCTCGGGCAACAGCGGCGTGTTCATCCGCACCGACGATCCGAAGAACAATGTGCAGACCGGCATCGAGATTCAGGTCGACGTGCCGGGCGGGCCGAACAAGCATAGCGTCGGCGCGGTGTATGATCTGCTGGCACCGAGCAAGAATGCCGGCAAGAAGGATGACTGGAACAAGATGGTTATCACGGCGAAGGGGAGCAAACTGGCCGTGCAGCTGAACGGCGAAGCGATCGTGGACATGGACATCGACCAATGGAAAGACGCTGGGTTGAATCCGGACGGCACCAAGAACAAGTACAAGAAGGCCCTGAAAGATTGGAAGCGTGAAGGCCACATTGGCCTTCAGGAACACGGGTCCAACGTGTCGTACCGCAATATCAAGATCACGCCGATCAAGTAGCGTGCCGCCATCGCGAGAAGCAGGATTGCTTCGCGCGATGGCGCTTGCTTCGATGTCCTGCATTGGTTAGTCTGCTTTTATTGCCCAATCCCTGCCGATAACGACCTACGTCCGTACCTACCTGCCCGCCGGCTCTCCACCCGATCGGTCCATCATGCGAATGCTTCCTTGTATCGCGCTGCTGTTCGTCGCTATCGCCGGCATCGCGGCCGAGCCTGCCGGACGACCCTTTGTCGGGGCAACATTCACCAGCAACAAGATCGTCATCGTCGATTGTGACGGCAAAGTCGAATGGGAACAGGATGCCCCCGCCTGCATGGATGTCTGGTCGATGCCGAACGGGAACATCCTGTACTCCAGTCGCGCCAAAGGGATCATTGAAGTGACCCGCGACAAGAAGATCGTCTTCCAGTTCAAAACCGACGGCGAGACTTACACCTGCCAACGCCTGCCGAACGGCCGTACGCTGATCGGCGACAACAAGAACGGCCGGCTGATTGAAGTCGATGCCGATGGCAAGATCCAGCGCGAGATCAAGCTGCAGACCGCCGCAAAGGAACACGGCATGATCCGCACGGCCCGCTGGCTGCCGAACGATCATTTCCTGGTGTCGCAACGGGAAGACAACATCGTCCGCGAGTATGACGCGGCCGGGAAAGTCGTCTGGGAACACAAGGTCGGCGGGCCGATGACCGCCCTCCGATTGGCGAACGGCAACACACTGATCTCCTGTGCGAGCGGCGACGTCATCGAGGTTGGCAGCGACGGCAAGGAAGCCTGGTCGTTCAAGACCAAAGACTACCCCATGGGCGTGAAGGGCAAGGCCTACGGCCTGCAGCGTCTGGCCAACGGCAACACGGTGATCGTCTGTCAGGGGACGGTGCTGGAAGTGACGCCCGAGAAGAAAGTCGTCTGGTCCACGAAGGTGCCGAACCTGATGGGCGTGCAGTTGCTGGATGAAAAGGGCGATGTGACCAAGGGTGAAATCATCCGTTGATGCGAGCCTGCCGATGCGAACGCTGATTCCATTCACCATCGCTCTTCTTGTCGGTTCGGCCGTCCGCGCGGATGATGTGCCGACATTCGAGAAGAACGTGCTGCCGCTGCTAAAGGATCGCTGCTTCTCCTGCCACGGGGCGGACACGAACAAGGCGGGCCTGGATGTGCGCACGCGCGCATCGCTGCTGAAAGGCGGCCGCAACGGCCCGGCGCTTGTGCCCGGCTCGCTGAAGGAAAGCCACCTCTGGATTAACGTCTCGACCGACAAGATGCCCGCCGACAAACGTGTGGTCAGCGATGCCGAGAAGGACATGCTGCGACGCTGGGTCCTAGCCGGGGCACCCGGTGAGGGCGTGGCCGCCACGGTCGGCAAGAACAGGACGACGTCGTCAGCAACGATGTTGACGAGGAAGGGCCAGGCCGCGATTGCCGCGATCATTGATGGCGAGATTGCCCGGCAACAGAAGGATGCGAAGATCACACCCGCCGCAATGGCCAGCGACGCGGAGTATCTGCGTCGGGTGTACCTCGATCTCGTAGGGCGAATTCCATCGCATGATCGCACCGTCGCGTTCCTCGACAGCAAAGAGCCGGACAAGCGTGCGAAGCTCGTCACCGAGTTGCTGGCATCCCCGGAGTATGGCCAGCAGTTCGCCACCATCTGGGCCAAGCTGATCACCGCGGAAGAGCCGAAGCTGAAGCCGGGTCTGGAGACATTGCTGGTCGATCGTTTCAACAAGAACCAGCCGTGGGATGCCCTGGTTCGCGACCTTGTCAGCGCCAACGGTACAGGACCTGATACGTCGTTCGTGATGTCGAACGTCGACAACAAACTGCCGCAACCGAGCAAGCTGGCCGGATCGACGGCCCGATTGTTCCTGGGCCTGCAACTGCAATGTGCCGAGTGCCACAACCATCCGTTCGTGGACTGGAAGCAGACCGACTTCTGGTCGCTGGCAGCGTTTTTCAACTACACGCGATTGAACAAGGCTGACAAGAACGCATTAGCGGAGATGCCGCCCGCCGCCAAAGGCAAGCCGGAAGCGTTGCCGGGGGCGAAGATCACGTTGCCCGTCACCGCCGGGAAGGGAGCGGGCAAGGTCGTCGACGCGAAGTTTCTGACGGGCGACAAGCCGACGCTGCCGGCCGAGGGGCCATTCCGTCCCGCGCTGGCGGAGTGGATGACCGCGCCGCAGAACCCGTACTTCGCCCCAGCGGCGGTCAACCGTCTTTGGGCGCACTTCTTCGGGCGCGGCCTGGTAAACCCGATTGATGACCTTAACGACGATAACCCGCCCAGCCACCCCGAAGCCATGCAGGCACTGGCCGATGAATTTCGCGCTTCGGGCTTCGATGTGAAGCATCTGATCGAGTGCATCTGCGGGACGCAGGCGTACCAGCGTTCGAGCCGGACGACGAATGCCGACAAGGACGACGAGGCCGAGTACGCCCGCATGGCGATTAAGGTGATGAGCCCCGAAGCTCTGTACGACTCGCTGGTGCTGGCCTTGGAAGTCAAGGAACTGAACGTCAGCGTCGGCACGGCCGCGACCAACGGCGTCGGCGGCAACAGCAAACCCCCGACCGGCAAAGGGGCAGCCCGCGAAAAGTTCACCCGCTTCTTCAACACGCGCGAACTGGAAGGCTACGCGACCGACTATTCGCATGGCATCCCGCAGGCGCTCGCCCTGATGAACGACCCGGCCATGACCTCGAAGCCGCCCATCGTTGATCGCCTGATCAAGTCGGGCGCGACACCCGGGCAGATCATTGAAGACTTGTTCCTGAGCCTGCTGAACCGTCGGCCGGAAGCCCGTGAACTCAAGCCGATGCTCGCCTACGTGCAGAAGCAAAGCGACCCCGCGAAGGGGTATGCCGGCATCGTCTGGGTGTTGATCAATCTGCCTGAATTCGGCCTGATCCGCTGAGTGAGGATTGCTGCCATGATGTCGATGCTCAACCGCCGTCAGATGTTCCAGATGTCCGCCCTCGGCATCGGGGGCTACTCAGCGTCCGGCTGGATGGGGGCGCTCGCGGCCGATCAGGCAGCCAAACCGCGCAAAGCCAAGTCGTGCATCCTGCTGTGGATGGACGGCGGCCCGTCGCAGCACGAGACCTTCGACATGAAGCCGGACGCCCCGGCCGACATTCGCGGCGAGTACAAACCGATTGATACCTCGGTCCCGGGCCTGCGCATCACCGAGCAGTTTCCGAAACTCGCGAAGCTGATGCACCATGCAGCGGTGATCCGCAGCATGAACACCGGTGAAGCCGAACATGGCCGCGCCCGTATCTACCTGCATACCGGTTACAAGCAGGGGGCAGGCGGCCTGAATTACCCGACGATGGGCTCGCTGATCACCGCCGGGGCCAAGCTGCCCGAAACCGAGTTGCCCAATTTCGTCGTCACCGGCATGCACCTGAACCCGGCCAACTGGTCGTACGTCAGCAGTCCCGGCTACCTGGGGCCGCGGCACGCGCCGCTGATCGTCAATGATCTGAGGTCGGGACTGCAGAACATCAGGCCGACCGACGATGCCGAGTTCGACGAACGCAATGATCTGCTGAAGTCGATGACCAACTCGTTCCTGAAGGACAACCCCGCTGCCGCGGCCACCACTCAGCGCACCGTGTACGAACGGGCCGTGCAGTTGATGAAGTCGAGCAAGGGCAAGGCGTTCGACATGTCGCAGGAATCGGACAAAGTGCATGACACGTACGGCAAGCACGCCTTCGGGCAGGGCTGCCTGCTGGCACGCCGGCTGGTCGAGGTCGGGGTGCCGTTCATCGAAGTCTACCATTCACCGACGGCAGGCGGCTGGGACACGCACACCGCGCAGCGTTACAAGGAAGTGAAGACGATGACCGCCCCGCAGCTCGACCAGGGTATGTCCGCCCTGATCGAGGACTTGGCCACGCGCGGCCTGCTGCAGGATACGCTGGTGATCTGGATGGGTGAATTCGGCCGCACGCCGAAGGTCAAGCCCGACGGCGGTCGCGACCACTACGGCCGAGCTTGGAGCAGTGTGCTGCTCGGTGGTGGCGTGAAGGGCGGCAAGGTCATCGGCCGGACCGATGCCCAGGGCGGCACCGTCGAAGACCAGCCGGTGTCCGCGAGCGACTTCATGGCCACCGTCTGCCGGCTGCTGGGCGTCGACCACGAACAGACCGTCGAAGTCCGCGAACGACCGGTGCATCTGGTCGACAGCACGGCGAAGCCGATTGATGAATTGCTGAAGGGGTAAGAAGTCGGGAAGTGTTGCCATTGTGTGGTACCATGGCAACCGGAGGTATCTCATGGTCGACGCTCTACTCACACCGGAGCAGATTGACGCGATCGCGAAGCAACCGGAGCGCCCGGCGCACTTTCGTGATCCTTCGACTCTACTGGATTACGTCGTTGTTCGATCTGACGTATATGCACAGTTGCTCGGTCTTGCTAATGACGACCACATCTCGGATGGCTATGCGGCCGCTGATCATGCGTTTGCAGAAGGGTGGAACCACCCGCTAATGGACGACTACGATCGGTACGACGAGCTAAAGCGATGAAAGTCATGCGTGGCGACATTGTTCTTGCCAGGAATCCGTTCGCATCGGGCAAGGTCGGCAAAGTCCGACCGTGTCTGGTTGTTCAGCACGATCGCGACAATGCTCGAATGCTGAACACAATCGTCGTGCAGATCACCACCAATCTTCGTTCAGCTTCCGAGCCTACCAGTATGTTGATCCATGCTGGTACATCGGAATTCGCACAGTCCGGATTACTTCACACGTGCGTTATCTCCTGCTCGAATCTTCAGACAATCGAAGACACACTGATTCAACGTCGCATCGGCTCCCTACCTATCGGACTGGTGCCCCGACCTGAGGTGTGTCTGAAAGCCGCGCTCGACATCACTTGAGCATGCCGCTTTCGCCGTTTCAGATCGGCGACCGTACAACTAACCCTGCGGTTATCTCCAACGACTACGGACACATCCATCATGAAAGTCGGACTGGTCGGTTACTCGGGTTCGGGCAAAACCACGCTGTTTCAATGGCTGACGGAGGTTGAACCCGACCCGTCCAAGATTCAGCAGGGACAGACCGGCATGGGCCATGTTCCAGACGAACGGCTGGCGAAGATGATCGCCAAGTTCAAGCCGAAGAAGACCAAGTATGCCGAGATCGCGTTCCTCGACACGCCGGGACTGATGCTCTCGGAACGCAAGGACAACCCCCGCCGGCTGGCAATCCTGCGCGAGGCGAACGGCCTGGTCGTCGTGCTGGACGGTTTCACCGGCGCCGACCTGGCCGAGCAGTTGCTGAAGTTCCGCGAAGAGTTGATCTTCGCCGATCTTGAGATCGTGATGAACCGCGTCGATCGTCTGCAGTCGCAGATGAAGAAGACCAAGCCCCTCAAGGAACGCGAGCAGGACGAGGCCGAGCAGGCCCTGATGAAGCGGATCGTCACTTGCCTTGAATCGGGACAGACGACAACGACGCTGGGATTGAAGCCCGAAGAAGAAAAACTGATCCGCAGTTTTCAATTGCTGACGCTCAAGCCCGAGATGGTGTTCATCAGCCGCGGCGACAGCAACTTCAACGATGCCCCGCCGGACAGCCTGAAAGCGCTGACAACTCATCTGGTGTCCGCCCCGGTGAAGCTGGAAAAGGAACTGGCCGAACTGGATGAGGAAAGCCGGACTGCGTTCATGGCTGACCTGGGGGTCACCGGTTCGTTTCGTGATCCAGTCATTCGCGGCATGTTCTACGGCATGAATCGGCATGTGTTTTTTACGGTGGGCGAGGACGAATGCCGCTCATGGGCGATCGATCAGGGGATGACAGCGGTCGACGGCGCCGGGGCGATCCATACCGACCTGGCGAAGGGCTTCATCCGGGCCGAGGTGATGGGTTACGACGACTTCCTGAAGGCCGGCTACGAAGAGAAGAACTGCAAGGCGGCCGGCACCTTCCGGCTTGAATCGAAGGAGTATATCGTGAAGGATGGAGACATCATGCACATCCGCGCCAGCGTGTAGAGGGGAACGAGTATGTCGGCAGTCGCGAAGACGTTCATCACGCCCGAGGAGTACCTCGAGCGGGAACGCGCGGCCGAGTTCAAGAGCGAGTATCTCCGTGGCGAGATGTTCGCAATGGCGGGGGCGACATGGGAACATTGCGTCATCACCTCGAATCTGATTTTGATGATTGCCGCCGGACTGCGCGGACGTTCGTGCCGGGTTAATGGTTCCGACCTTCGCGTCGCGGTATCAACAACTGGTCTGTACACCTACCCGGACGTATCGATCGCTTGCGGCGAGCCTCGGTTCGAGGACAACAGGTCCGACACTCTGCTGAACCCGATTGCGATCGTCGAAGTCTTATCCGCATCGACCGAGCAGTACGACCGCGGGCAGAAGTTCAAGCACTATCAGCGCATCCTTTCGCTGCGGGAATACATCCTCGTATCGCAGGAAGAAATGAGGATCGAACGATTTGTCCGGGAGAATGATTCACGGTGGTCGTATGCCGAATTCAGCGATCCGGCGATACCGTTTGAATTGGTCAGCGTGCAGTTGAATGTCCCGATGCCCGAGATCTATCGCGACGTGACCTTCCCCGATGCCCCGCTGCGATGAGTGCCTTCCGACAACAGGAGTCCGTTCGATGTCCGCGATTCCCGGGCCTTTCATCACGCCCGAAGAGTATCTGAAGCGAGAACGCGCGGCCGAGTTCAAGAGCGAGTACTATCGCGGCGAAGTGTTTGCGATGCCCGGGGCAAGCCGGCATCATTGCCGTGTATCGATCAACTTGATTGGACAGCTTTACAATCTGCTGAAAGATTCCGGATGCCATCAGTTCGCAAATAACATGCGTGTCGGTGTAGGATCGGAAGGGCTCTATACCTATCCGGATCTGGTCATCGTTTGTGATGCACCGGAGTTTCGCGACAATGAATCGGACACTCTGTTGAATCCGAAAGTGATCGTCGAGATTCTGTCGAAGTCGACGGAAGGGTACGATCGCGGACTGAAGTTCCAAATCTATCAGTCGTTGCCTTCACTGCGGGAATACGTCCTGATCTCCCAGGAACAGTTGCGAGTCGAGCGTTATATTCGAGGGGACGATGATACCTGGTCGATCAGGATTTTCAGCGATCCATCGAGTCATCTTCGTTTTGACAGCATCGACATCGCCGTTCCACTGGGGGAAATCTATGCCGGCGTCACTTTTCCCGACAAGCCAAAGGGAACGTTAGGTGCGTGACGGCGAGCCCGCTCCTACCCCCGCGTGAAGTTGAACAGCACCGGTTGAACCCCGACCATCATGAACATCCAGATGACAAACGCCAACCCGCATGCTTGCCAGATCGTGTAGCGGACGCCGAACCACAGTACTGCCCACCACAGCAGAAAATGCACGCCGTTGAGCAGCAAGTTGGCGATGAGCACGCCGGTCTTCTTCCGATAGATGCGCCCTAGCGAATCGACGGGCATGTACCTCCCCGACGCATCGGTGTAGCGGATCTCGGTCTTGTCGCGTGGGAAATTGCCTTTGGCGTCCAGGTTGGCGTTGAAGCGTGTCGGTTCCGCTTTGTCCTTTTCTTTCACCAGAATCGCAACCACCATGGTGTCGCTGGTGTTCTTCGCCCAGGGGGTTCCTTTGGGGTCGAAAAAGTCGCTACTGGAACCGCGGGTGCCGATTCGTTTCGTATAGTCAACCGT